>JANNUY010000762.1:0-1751 GCA_031414155.1 Acidobacteriota bacterium | reverse complement strand
CAGCGGGCTTTTCGCGTTGTTGCGATGACGATGCGCGAACGGCTACGATGAATTTCACTTACCGAATTTCCTAACGCACGTTCGCACCTCGTTGATCGCCCGAAAGAATTGCATGAAAGAAAAGACGCAAAAGATCGGCTTCGTCAGTTTGGGCTGCCCCAAGAATCTGGTAGACAGCGAAGTCATGATGGGACAGTTGCAAAAGCACGGCTACGAACTGACCACCGACCGCGAAGCCGCCGACGTGATGGTCGTCAATACGTGCGGCTTTATTCAATCGGCGAAAGAAGAATCCATCAATACGATTATTGAAATGGCCGAACTGAAAAATACGGCCAACCTCAAACGCCTCGTCGTCGCGGGCTGTCTGGTCGAACGTTATCGCCAAGACCTGTTGACGCAATTGCCCGAAGTTGATGCCGTGCTGGGCACGAGCGAGATCGAAAAGATCATCGCTGCTGTTGACCCCGCCGCCGTCAGCGCCGCCGATGCCGCCTTCGTCGCTTCAAACGCATGGATGACGCGCGGTTTGCCGACTTACCTTTATGACGAAGCCGCGCCGCGTGTGTTGGCGACGCCGAAACATTTCGCTTACGTGAAAATTGCCGAAGGCTGCGACCACACCTGCGCGTTTTGTGCGATTCCGCAAATGCGCGGCAACTATCGTTCGCGTCGCGTCGCTTCGATTGTCGCCGAAGCCGAGCAACTCGCCGCGCAAGGCGTCAAAGAGTTGGTGCTGATTTCGCAGGACTCGACGCAATACGGGTTAGATTTGGGCTTGAAAGACGGCCTCGCCGATTTGCTCACAGCGTTGGCTCGTGTCGAAGGCATCGCGTGGATTCGCATAATGTATACCTATCCCAACAGCCTGAGCGATGCGACGTTGCGCGTGATGGCGGCGGAAGAAAAGGTTTGCAACTATCTGGATATGCCGTTGCAACACGCCAGCGCCAACGTACTCAAACGAATGCGGCGCGGCGGCCATCGCCAGTTTTTAGAGAAGCTCTTGAACCGCGCCAAAGACATTGTGCCCGGCATCGCGCTGCGGACTACGTTTGTCGTGGGCTTCCCCGGCGAGACCGACGAAGACTTTGCCGAACTGCTGCAATTCGTCCGCGACATTGAGTTCGACCGCGTAGGCGTTTTCACTTACTCCGACGAAGAAGGCACGCACGGTTTTGATTTGGACGGCAAAGTCCCGGCCAGCGTCATGCGTTCGCGCCGCGCCAAGCTGATGCGCGAACAGGCCAAAATCTCTAAACGCAAAAACAAAGCCCTCATCGGTCAACGCTTCACGGCCATGCTCGAAGGCGTTTCGCAAGAGACCGACTTGCTGTTGCAAGCGCGCCTCGCTTCGCAAGCGCCCGAAGTTGACGGTCACATTCTCATCAACGACGTGCCCGACGGATTCAACCGCCAGCCAGGCGACTTGATTGAGATCGAGATTACCGAAGCGCACGAATACGATTTGGTGGCGCAGGTGATTTCAAATGAATGACCTCAACGATCCATTCACCAACAAACGCGGCAAATTCGCACGTCCGCAAAGCGCACTCGACTGGCTGGCGGCATTTGTCGCCACTGGCTTTGGCGCAGGTTTGATCCCGTATGCGCCGGGTACGTTTGGCTCGCTGGTTGGCGTTGCGATTGCTTATGCCATCTTCGTCACGCACGCGAGCGCGCCGCGAATGATGCTGTGCGGGATGGTGCTGACTTGTTTGCTGTTCACATGGTTGGGTTTGTGGGCGAGC
>JANNUY010000761.1:0-18341 GCA_031414155.1 Acidobacteriota bacterium | reverse complement strand
TCGCGCATCAGGCCTTCCTTGATCGCTTCGCGCGGCTCGCGGTTGGTGGCGGCAATCAGACGAAAGTCAGCTTCAAAGGTTTCGCTTGAACCCACCGGGCGAAAGCGACGCTCCTCTAACACGCGCAACAGCTTGGGTTGAAGCTCTAGTGGCATTTCGCCGATTTCGTCCAACATCAACGAACCGCCTTTGGCTTCGGCGATGAGGCCGCTGCGATTGGTTTGCGCGCCGGTGAAAGCGCCTTTCACGTAACCGAACAATTCAGATTCGATCAACTCTTTGGGCAGCGCCGAGCAATTCACTTTGACGAACTCTTTGTGCGCCCGCAGCGAGTGAAAGTGAATCGCGTTGGCGATCAACTCTTTGCCAGTACCAGATTCGCCAATGATGAGCACGTTGGCGTCAGACTTGGCGACGCTCTCGATGGTCTCATAAATGGATTGCATCGCTTTCGACGCGCCGATCAAGCTCGAGAACTCGCGCCGTTGAAAGAACTTCGCTTGCGATTGCGAAGCATTGCGCAGTTGCTGGCGTTCGAGCGCTTTCTCGGCCAGCAACACCATTTGTTCGGCATCGAACGGTTTGGGCAGGAAGTAAAACGCGCCTGCTTTAATCGCTTCGATAGCTTCGTGCGTCGAGCCGTAACCCGTAATCATAATGACTTCGGTTTCGGCATTTTTCTCTTTGACGACGCGCAGGATCGAGAACCCGCCCTGTGGATCGTCGGGCAATTGCAAGTCGGTGATGATCAAGTCGTAAGTCTTACGCCCTAATGTCAACCGCGCATCGGCGAAAGATTTCGCGGTTTCTACGTGATGACCGGCGGCGCTGAAAACCATCTTCAACCCATCAGTAATCATGGGTTCGTCGTCTACCACCAGAATGTTGCTGTTGCGTTTCAAGCGTGTTGCTCCTGTGGGGGAAGTTCAGACTTGAAGATAAATTCTACCAAAGTAAGGTTCCCTGATTGACGTACTTTCGCTGCGCCACCGTGAGCTTCCACGATGCGGGCGGCGTGCGCCAATTCCAAAGCCGTTTTCTGCAAACGTTCGTGCGCCGTCCAGTCAAAAAATTGCTGCCGTGCCGATTCACTCAACCGTTCGCTTTCTTCGCTGACCCACAGCGTGACGTGTTGGCTGCCCAGTTGATTGTGTAGCTGTAAGCCAACCCGCACCTTGCTTTCAGGCGGAGCCACTGACAGCGCCCGTCTTACTACCGCTTCTAACGCGAATTGCATGTGCTGCCAATCAAACCGTATTTCCGGCAAGTTCTCTGCGCATTCGGCCAGCAAGATGACCTGACGAACTGCGCCTTGTTGCGTCAATGCCGCAACAACTCCATGTACCAATGCCGCCAAATCGCCCGCCACGCAACGCAATTCCAACGGGCGCGCAAACCGGCTCACCAACGTAGCGTTTTCGGCCATCCCGTCCAAGCCTTGCACAATCTTGCCTACAATCTCAGCCGATTCAGCGTCATGCGCCAAACGGGTTTTCAAAAAGGTTGCGTAAAGCTTCAATCCGCCCAACTGATTTTTGAAATCGTGTATGAGCTTGGCCGTCGCCTGCCCCAAAGCAGCATAATCCACTGCGCCACTGTCTGTTATCGCCAGACCATTTACAGAAATGTCCGTTTCACTCATGCGCAGTTGATGAAGATCAGCCAGGGGGTTAAAGGGAAAGGTTTTTCGCATTGCCGAAATCGGGACGGATGCTAACAGAAAGCCCCAAGCGGCTCAAACAGCCTGTCCAGCTTGGTGAAGCAAACCACCACTGTGTCGAAGCGATCATTCTGTGCAATATGTGTGCTAATTTCTTTATTTTCAGGTTGCGGCTATGATCTGGCGTATTCCATGGGAGAGCCGATTGACTAAACAGCGCTCCATTCCTTTCAACTTAAAAGTAGTTACATGACGCCTGAACGCTTTCGCCAAATCAGCGAGTTGTTTCAAGCCGCGCTGGAATACCCTTCCGACACGCGCGCGGCTTATCTGGCCGAGGCTTGCGCGGCAGACGAGGGGTTGCGCGAACAAGTTGAAACCTTGCTCGCCGCCCATCAACAAACGGACGGCGTGTTAGACGCTCCGGCCTGGGAAGCCTCCGCGCCAGCAGTTGCCGTGGCGACCGCGACCTTGGAACCGGAACAGCAGTTCGATCATTATCAAATCATTGGGCGGTTGGGCGCGGGTGGGATGGGTGAAGTCTGGCGCGCGCGCGACCTGAAGTTGCGCCGCGAAGTCGCCATCAAAATTTTGCCTGCCGAAGTCTCACATCTCAGTGACCGCTTGCGCCGCTTTGAGCAAGAAGCGCGCGCGGCCTCGGCGCTCAATCATCCGAACATTCTGACCATTTACGAAATCGGCGAAGTCCCGCTGCCCAGCGGTCGCTTGCATTACATCGCCAGCGAGCTGGTCGAAGGCCGAACGATCTTGCAGCACATCAAAGCCGAAACGCCCGCGCTCGAAACGCGGCTCGAACTCGGCTGCCAAATTACTGCCGCGCTCGCAGCGGCGCACGAAGCAGGCATCGTCCACCGCGACATCAAACCCGATAACGTGATGGTACGCCGCGACGGCCTCGTCAAGGTGCTGGATTTCGGCCTCGCCAAACTTGTTGAAGGGCGAGGTGAGGAATTCGGAGTGCGGAGTGAAGACGCTGAAACCTTAATGCAACCGCAAGCAGGCTCTCCGCACTCCGCACGCCACACTCCGAACTCAACCGAGCCGGGTACGGTAATGGGTACGCCGCAATATATGTCGCCCGAACAGGCGCGTGGGCAAAACGTAGACGCGCGCACCGACATTTTCAGTTTGGGTTTGTTGCTTTACGAGATGCTGGCGGGCACGCCAGCCTTCACGGGTGTCAATGCGCTGGATGTCATCAGTGCAATTTTGCGTACGGAGCCCACACCGCTCACGCGCCTGTGGCCTGAACTGCCGCGCGAACTCGAACACGTCGTCAGCAAAGCCTTACGCAAAGACCGCAACCAACGCTATCAATCGGCGCGCGACCTGTTGATTGACCTCAAAGACATACAGCGCACGTTGCAATTTCAGTCCCAAATAGAACGTCAAGCGCCCGCAGCCCCAATCAGCGGAGCGACCGCAGCCCCGATAACAGCCCAGAACGCCGCAGCCACGACTGGCGAGATGGTTACGCAAACGCCTGAGCACACAGCCGTCGTGCCGCAACGTTCTTATCGCGCAATCACGTTTGCCTTGATCGGCTTGCTCGCCCTGCTCGGCGCGGGCTGGTGGGCGGCGCAACAATTCAGACAACCGATGGCAATTGATTTGACGGCGTTGCGCACCGTCGAACTCGCGCGGTGGCGCAGCGCGCCGAGCGAAGATTACCTCACCGGTTCGTTTTCGCCTGAAGGCAAATGGGTCGCCTTTAACTCGACCGAAAGCGGCAGTTCGAATATCTGGTTCAAACCGGCTTCTGCGTTGAGCGATACCAAACCGGTCACGAACGATCAATTCACCAACTTGAATCCGGTCTGGTCGCCCAACGGCGATGAGGTTGCGTTCTATTCGCAACGCGGCGATCAGACAGGCTTTTGGCGCGTACCGATCACCGGCGGCGCGACGACGCTCATCAAAAAACTCAACGCCAACGAAACTAATGCGCGCCTCAAAAGCTGGCCGCAGCCGAATGTGATTTATTACGATGCCAACCGCCAGCTTTTCGCGCTCGACCTCAACAGCGGAAAAGCGCAACCCGCGACACAACTCGATACGGCAAAGATCATCGCGGGTTCGGTGAGCCTTTCGCGCGACGCGACGCAAGCGGCGTGGGCAGCGACCGGCGACCCCATTGAAAAAGGCGTATGGGTAAGCATGGCAAACGGCGGCAAACGGCGACTGATTAGCCCTGCGAATATGCAAGCGCGCAATACGCTTTGGCATCCCGACGGACGGCGCGTGCTTTTCAGCGGCAACGTCAGCGGCACATTTCAATTGTTTGTGGGTTACGCCGATGGCAGACCGGCTACGCAACTGACCTTCGGCGAGACGAATCTGCTGGCGCTCGACGTAAACCATGACGAGCGCAACGGTACGCGCCTGCTTTTCGGCGCGGCGAAAGAAGAGGCCGACGTTTGGGGCGTGAACGTCTTGACGCACGATGAGTTTCCACTGGCAAACGAACTGGGCGCAGAGCTTTGGCCCGTGGTTGCGCCAGATAGCAAAACCGTCGTCTGGCAGGGCATCAAAAACCTGAGCCAGGGTGACAAACTTATCAACAGCCAATTGTGGGCCAAAGCCAATAATGGACGGGCGCTGCAACTCGCGGCAGAGGGTTTCGCACCGCAATGGTCGCCCGATGGCAAACGACTCGCGTTCTTACGTAAGCAAAGCAAAGGCCACGGACTTTGGATCGTTGACGCCAATGGCGGCGAGGCACGGCCTTTGCCCACGGCTGAAGTGGCTTTTGGCGGCGAAACGATCATGCCTTACAACCGCTTGCAAACCAGCGATTTCAGTTGGTCACCCGATGGCCAACGATTGGCTTATGCCGCTGCCAAAAACGGCGCGAATAACCTCTCGCTCATTACGGCGGACGGTAAAAACGAAACGCCCTTGACCGCGAACACCGAAGCGACGCTCGTTCATTACTGCCCGCTCTGGTCGGTTGACGGCAAGCGGCTGGCTTTCACCACTACGGCATTCAAACGTACGGCGGAAACCAAAATGAGTTTCAGCGGCGCGATTCTCGATACCGATACGCGGGCCGCTCACACGATTATTCAAGCTAGCAATTTTTTGCGATTGATTGGCTGGCTGTCGGGCGACCGCGAATTGCTTTATGCCACCATGCAACGTCCGGGCGGAATGGCTGCGCCGACCGAAGTCGAATTGCTCGCGGTCAATGCGGTGACGGGTGCGCAACGCACGTTGGCGACCTTGACTGAAACTTATCTTTATCACATTCAACTATCGTCTGATCGGCAAACGATTGCGTTCGCCGCACGGCGCTCTGGCAAAGACGACCTGTGGCTGATGCCCACCAGCGGCGGCACGGCACGCAAGCTCACCGCCAATCAAGACCCGCGACTCTATTATTCAGGGTTGGCCTGGTCGCCCGACGGACAGACGATTTATTTCAGCAAGCAATTGCGCCACAGTTGGCTGGCGATGCTGACGGGCTTTGATTAAACCGTAGCTCCGCCAAAAATTGGCTTACCGTGGCGGGATCGGCTGCGCGATTTCGTATTAACTACATGTCACAAGGTTTTACCGATTGAACCACCGTTGTTTACACCACCACGAATTTCACCCTAATCCCCAAAGGAGACTCTTTTCTATGCCGATACTTTTCACTTCCCCAAAACGCCCTACACACACCTCTTTGATTGCCCTGTCAGCCTTTTTATTGCTGACGGGATTATTCACTGCTTGCAATTCTGCGCCTCCGCCCTCTGTCGCGCCGATGGCTGTCGCTACGCCTGCGGCTACCATTGATCCGTGCGCGGCGGTGACCGACGCGGCGCTTATCAAAGAAATCAGCGACAAGATCAAAGCCGATCCGCAATTTGAAAAACAGTTGGGACACATCGCCGTCAACAGCAAAAATCGGGTTGTGATGTTGCTCGGATGGGCCAAAGGCGAAGCCGCTGTGGCGACGCTGGCGCAATATGCCGCGGCGGTGAAATGCGTCAGTAAAGTAGAGAACCAACTCAACCCCAAACTCACCGTAGGTTGCGGCAATGAACAGGAAAATTGCCCCGGCGTCGGTTGCGTACCCATCGGGCAATGCGCTCCACCCGTTGGAGGCAGCAGCAATTCCCCTCAAAGCCCCAACTCAAATTAACCAATACCCACGACGTAAAGCGTCACGGCGACGCGCGGGGAACTCCTTCGCGCGCGTCGTCATATTCTTGGAGGCCGTATGAAATCCTCGCGTAACCTTGCCGCCCTCATAATCGCGTTCAGCTTGTTGGCCGGACTAGCGTTATGGCAGTCACATCGCCGCACCAACTCGGCTGTGCCCGCACGCTTCAGCCCTTCTGAAAAAGTCAAAGCGAAGCTGCAAGCCATGCGCGAACAACTGGCGGCGCGCATGCAAAGGCCTAACTCCGCCACGCCAGTCAAACAGCTTAACGCTGCGGCTGCGACCGCCACTTTCAAGACAGCCGCTCAAGCGCCGACGTTTGAGATCGGCGCGAACCCTGCGCTGGAAGCGGAAGCCGAAGACCTGGGCGGCATAGAGATTCCCAAAAACGAAGACCAGCGCGCGCAAACCATCAGAACCGAAGCGCGCGACGCGCAAAACCGGGCGCGCCAGCGTTTCGAGAAAATCAAAAAGCTTTATGACTTTATCCCCGAATTAACTTTCGACAAGCACGAGTTGGTGAAAAAGGATTTGCAGCAAAACAATCCCGACCTTAAACAGATTAACGATTGGCGTGCGGTGTTGCCCAAGCTACCGCGCTTTCAATGGGAAACTTATCAGGCTTACGTCAACGTACACAATCAGGGCAAATGCAATCAGTGCTGGGCCTTCGCCGCGATGGGAGCTTATGAAGCCAACGTGCGCATCATCCAATCGTTGGGGGAAACCACTTTAGACTCCAACGTCGAACCTGCCATGCTGGAAAAAGCCCCCTTGCCCGCCGGTTTTCGCTTATTGAGCGATTGGACGATGCGGCCCGATAAATTCGAGATTTGCCGCGAACTCGTCAACGACCAAAACCTGAAACAATCTGAATGCCGTCCAGTAAATTACAGCAAGCTCCAACGTCCGCCCATGACACAGACGGACGATCAGATACGCCAACTCGCGGCTCAGGTCATCAAGAAGCAAGACCCATGCGACACGACGGGCTGGCACGGAACGGCTTTCAATTACATGCTCACACTGGCGACGGAAAACTTCGCCTTCCCCGAAATCGTCGCGTGGGGTTACGTGAACTATCCGCCCAGCCAAGTCCCCACAGTCGAGCAACTAAAAGTCGCGCTGCTCGAACACGGCCCGCTGATCGCACTGGTTTACATGGATAAGTTTTTTCAAGGCTATCAAAGCGGTGTCTTCAACGAACAGAGTACGACCGAAGTCAATCACGCCGTGCTGCTCACCGGCTGGGACGACGAGAAAAAGGCCTGGCGCATTCAAAACTCCTTCGGCCTCGAATGGGGCGAAGAGGGCAAGATGTGGATCGCTTATGGCAGCAACAGCATCGGCAAATACGCCGCTTGGTTAGAAGTACACTAAGTCCTTGGTGATTGCCTGAGTCTGCCTTTGCTCTTAAGATGCCACAGCCTTTGAAGGGCAATGTTGGAATCCTGAAAAACTCCTCTCTGACAGACTTTATGGCAGACTACAAACGCGACTTTCTCGAAAAGCCGATGCCGAGCAACATCGAAGCCGAACGGCTGATTCTCGGTGTCATCCTGCTCGACAACACGACCATCAACCAGGCCGCCGAACGCCTCAAGCCCGAAGATTTTTTCCTGCCCTCGCATCGGATGGTTTACGAGAAGATGCTCTATCTCTATGAGCATGGGCACGCGATTGATCCGGTCGCACTGGCTGAAGAGTTGCGCCGCGCGGGCGAGTTGGAACAAATCGGCGGAGCGGCTTTCATCAGTTCCCTTTTTGACGGAGCGCCGCGTTTCTCGAACATTGATAATTACACGCGCATCACCAAAGACAAGTCCATGATGCGGCGGCTGATCAGCGCGGGCAATCAGGTCATCAACATGGCCTTCGATGACGAAGACGAAGCCTTCGTCATCATGGACAACGCCGAACGCCTCATTCTTTCTATCGCCGAAGACCGCATCAAACAAGGCTTCACGCCGCTGGCCGAAGTCGCCGAGAAACAACTCAAATACATCGAAGAAATTGCCGGACGCGACCAACTCATCACCGGCATCGCCACCGGCTTTAATGATCTCGATTACATGACCTCAGGCATGCAACGCGGCGACCTGATTATCGTGGCGGCACGTCCGTCAATGGGAAAAACCGCCTTCGCACTTAATATCGCGCAAAACGCCGCGCTGCGTCAGCAACATCACGGGTCGCCCGCGACCGTCGCCGTTTTCTCGCTCGAAATGTCGAAAGAGCAACTCGTCAATCGTATGCTCTGTTCGCAAGCCCGCGTTGACGCACATCGCTTGCGCAGCGGCCAACTCAACAAAGACGATTGGCGGCGGCTGGCACAAGGCGTAGCCGAACTCTCACAAGCCAAAATCTATCTGGACGATTCGCCCGGCATCAACGTCTTGGAGATGCGCGCCAAATGCCGCCGCCTGAAAAATGAACAGAAGTCGCTGGATATGGTCGTGATTGATTACATGCAACTGATGACCGGACGCGGACGCATCGAATCACGCCAGCAGGAAGTCTCGCAAATTTCGCGCGAACTCAAGATGCTCGCCAAAGAGTTAAACGTACCGCTCATTGCGCTCTCACAGCTTTCGCGCGCGCCCGAACAACGCACGGGCAGCAAACCGCAGCTTTCAGACTTGCGCGAATCAGGTTCAATCGAACAGGACGCCGACGTGGTGATGTTTATTTACCGCGAGGATTACTACAAACCTGAAACCGAAAAGCAGAACATCGCTGAGATCATTATCGGCAAACAGCGCAACGGCCCCGTCGGCAGCCTCGAACTTGTCTTCCTCAAACAGCTCACGCGGTTTGAAGACAAAGCCAAGGAGTATTAAGCACGAATGTCTTTGTCGGCCTCTCGCCCCACCTGGGTAGAAATTTCGCTGCCGCGCCTCGCCGCCAATTGCCGCGCCGTTAAACAACTCATCGGTCAACAAACTCAATTGATGGCGGTGGTCAAAGCTGACGCATACGGACACGGCGCTCCGCGTTGCGCGCAGGTCTTAGCCGAAGCCGGAGCCGATTGGTTCGGCGTCGCCTTGATCGAAGAAGCCCTTGAGTTGCGCGCAGCCAAAATCATACAACCTATCTTTTGCCTCGGCGGCGCTTGGCCTGAACAAGCTGAAACAGTCATCCGCCATCAACTGACGCCCGCGCTTTTCACCATTGAATCTGCCGCCGCGCTCAATCAAGCCGCGCAACAAAGGGACCAGCCGTTGCACGTACATCTCAAAGTAGACACAGGCATGGGCCGTTACGGCGTACCGCTCGCCGACTTGTCTGCGTTTCTCGACGCGCTCAGGCCATTTGATTATTTGCGTGTTGATGGACTGATGACGCACTTGGCGAACGCTGACGATGCGAATCACGCGCATACCAATCAACAAGTCGCCGCTTATGAAACCGCGTGGCAAATGATGCGAGCGCGCGGGCTTGAACCGACCTGGCAGCATCTGGCGAATAGCGCCGCGACGCACGGACACGCAACGGCGCGCGGCAATCTGGTGCGCGTCGGAGCTTTGCTTTACGGCTTGACGAATGACGTGTTGCAACCCGGCTTGCCCGGCGTAAATGTCGAGCCAGTGCTGTCGCTGCATTCGCGCATCGCCTTTCTCAAGACAGTTTCGGCAGGCACGACGATTGGCTATGGCGCGACGTTCACGACCGCGCGCATGAGCCATATTGCGACGATTCCGATTGGGTACGCCGACGGCTATCGGCGCGATTTGTCGAATTGCGGCGCGGTGTTGATTCGCGGCGCGCGCGCTCCGATTGTCGGGCGCGTCAGCATGGATTTGACAATGGTGGACGTGACCGACATCCCTGTGGCGGCGTTCGGCGATGAAGTTATTCTGTTAGGCGAACAAGGTGCAGCGACGATTCGTGCAGAAGATTTGGCCTTCCTGTTCAATACAGTTTCTTATGAAATTGTCACCGGCATCTCGGCGCGCGTGCCGCATCTTTACCGTGAGTTAGATGAAGCCGCGTCCAGTTTTTGAATCCTTGCCGTAGCCTTTCTCGTATCGTTGCGGTAGATTTCGTGCTGCTTCCAGCAGTAACACGATTCGCGGCATTCCCTTTTTAAGTAGAGCAACCTTTTCAGGTTGCCCTGATTCACCCAAATGCGTCGCTTTTGAAACGGCGAACAACCTGGAAAGGTTGCGCTACTTTGCCCCAAGGAGATTTTGTTATGAGAATCGGTCGTCTCGAATTAGGCCCCGGAGCCATCATCCTGATCGTCTTAGTAATGCTCGGCTTGCTTTATCAAGGCTTCAAGCAACTCGGCATCTTAGACAAGCTCAATCCTACGACCAACGAGCGACAGGCTGTCGTGCCCGACAAGCGCGAGAACCTCGAACAAATCGCACGCACCGCGCTGCCTGCTTCGGCGGTGTCTGCGCCGCAACGCACTAACGACAATCCCGAAGTCACCATCGGCATCTGGACGTGGCAAACCGTCAGCGGCTTGATTGATGCCGTCGGCGGCCCTGGCAAATCAGGCGATCACACTGATAGCTGTTTATGTCAGGCGGGCATTACGAATACGCGGCTCGTCGTGCAAAACGATACGTCTGAACAAATCAAGGCGCTGGCGGCGGGACAGATGCAACTTGTCACGACGACCGGCGATCAATCCGCCGTAGACATTGCGGGCGCGAACAAATTGTTGCGCGGCAACAAAGCTAAAGTCGTATGGTCGAGCGGCTATTCGTTTGGTGAAGACTGTCTCATCGGCCCCGAATCGTGGAAGAAAGACCCGCAACTCGCGCGCGGCTCGGTCGTCGTGACCGCCGTGCCTTATTGCGATTGGAACGTCACGGTCAACTGGGCGGCAGATAACCAGATTCCGGTGAATCCGAACGAACAGGTTTATGACCCTGACGCGATCAATTTCGTCAACGCGGTTGACCACATCGAAGCCTCACAAAAATACGTGCTGAACGCTAAAGTCAGTTTGCGCAATCGCGCGACGGGCGCGAACGAAGAACATCAGCTTGACGCCGTAGCGACGTGGACGCCGGGCGACGTGACGGCGGTGAAAGAACGCTCGACTGTCACGTATAAAGGCAAAAGCGAAAAGGTGCAGAAGATCGTTTCGACCAAAGAATACAGCTACATGATGCCGCACATCCTGTTCGGCAACGAAGACTGGCTCGGTCAACATCGTGAGTACGTTAAGACCTTGCTGCGTTGCGTGGCGCGTTCGAACGAACGCATCAAAACCGATGACAACTATTTGCGCGACCGTGTCGCCGCGCTCAATGCGCTGGTCTTCAACATGGAAGGCAAGGGGCCGAGCTTCTGGTACAAATACTTCAACGGCGTGACTGAGGACGGCGTGCCGCTCGGCGGTTCGCGCGTCAACAACATCGCCGAAGTCCGTCACCTGTTCGGACTCGACGGCACACAGCCGTTGGAGCGTTCGATTTTCGGCATCAGTTACAACGACCACGGCAAGCGGTTGCAAAAGCTGTTGCCCGAACGGTTGCCGACGATTCCGCCGCTCGTCTCAGTAGTTGATCTGAGCTTCATCAGAGAGATCACCGACGAACGCAGCGCCGCGCCGGTCTATCAAGCCGATATGGGCAATCGCGCGACGACGGGTACGGTGGTGAAATCGAATTTCCAACTAACCTTCGATACCGGTTCGGCGAAGCTCAAGCCGTCAGAGATGGCGACATTGCAGGAAATCCGCAGCTTGCTGATTCGCGCGACTGACACCAAAGTTCTGGTCGAAGGCCACACCGATAACGTAGGCGATGCTGCTACGAACTTGCGCTTGTCGAACGAACGCGCGCGTTCGGTGTGGCAATGGTTGAAAGATTCCGATCCGTCGGCGATCAATATCAACGACAAGCGGTTAGAAGGCGTCGAAGGTTACGGCTCTTATCGTCCGCTGCCGAACAACCAGAATCGTTCAGACGCCGAGAAGGCTGCAAATCGGCGCGTCGTGATCGTGTTGAAGTAAAACGTTTCTGAGGTGTAGGGCGGGTTACTAACCCGCCCTACACCTCAGTAGCCCTTGTTGCCACACAATGGAAAACATCGCTACCAAACCTGACGCGCCAAGTGCTTATGGTGAAATCGTGCGTGTATACGGCAACGTCGGCACGTTCATCCGCACCAATCTCTCGCTGCTCTGGCTCGGATTGTTTTTGCTGCTCTGGATTTTCAATCCGATCAAGGCGCTGCCTTATCCGAGCGAAGTCCTCGCGGCCTTTCGCCAGATGTGGAGCGCGGCGGGCAGTCAGGGAATGGTTTACAACATTTGGGTGACGCTGAAATTAAACATCGTCGGCTTGCTGCTCTCTTCGATCATATCGTTGGTGGTGGCTTATTTGAGCGTCATTCCACTGTTTCAACCGTTTAATAAAATCGTGCAATGGCTGCGCTATTTGCCCATCGTGGGCTTCAATCTTGTCTTCCTGACGCTGTTTACCATCGGCTGGCCGATGAAGGTGGCGATGTTGACGACCGGGATGACCTTCTTTCTCGTGACGAGCATGACCGGCGTAATCGCAGCGATTCCGCGAATGAAATACGAACTGGCGCGCGTGTTGGGATATAACGATTGGCACTTGTTTTATAGCGTCGTCGTGCGGCCTACGTTGCCCCAGATGATTGATATGATCGCGCAAAACGCCGCGATCGGCTGGGTGATGATTACGGCGATTGAAACTTATAACCGCACCGAAGGCGGCATCGGCAGCCAGATTTATTCTTACTCTTCGACGAATCAATTGGCCGAAGTTTATGCCTACCTCATCATCATCGGCATCATCGCTGTGTTGGAAGACTGGCTGTTCGCGTTGCTGAAACGATTGCTGTTTCCTTACAGTCAGATCGCGGAGCGCGCCTGATGTGGCTCCGTTCGATTTTCTTTTTCGTGTTGGCAGGTTTGTGCGAAATCGGCGGCGGCTATCTTGTATGGATTTGGCTGCGCGACAAACGCAACGGCTGGTTTGGCTTGGCGGGCGCGCTGCTGTTGGTTTTATACGGCGTGATTCCTACGTTTCAGACGGCGAACTTCGGACGAATTTATGCGGCGTATGGCGGCGTATTCATCGTGCTGGCAATGTTCTGGGGCTGGCGCGTAGACGGCCTCGCCCCGGATCGTTTCGACTGGATCGGCGCAGCAATCATTTTGGCAGGCGTCGGTGTAATGATGTACTGGCCGCGAACTTAAACAGCAAGCGCAGTGTGTCCGTAGCCTGACCGTTAGAGAGGGCTACCTTGACATTGCGTACGGTGGTTCCGAAAGGGCGCTTCCTTGAGGTAGCCCTCTCTAACGGTCGGGCTACGGACACACCGCGCCAAACTGAGAGTCATTGATGGAAGTCCAAACTAAATGTGAACCCGGCCCGCTCAACGCGCCGCCTGAACGCTTGCAAGACTTACTGAAACTCGAAGACGTGAGCCGTTCGTTTCCGATGAACGACGGCACGACGTTCTTTGCGTTGCGCGGCTTGTCGCTTACCGTGCAAAACATCAAAGACAAGCCACAGATTATCAGTTTGTTGGGGCCTTCGGGTTCGGGCAAGACGACGGCGTTGCGGTTGATCGCGGGCTTGGATCGCCCCACGAGCGGAACGATCACGATTGCAGGCGGAGAGAGTCATCAGTTGCAGTCGGCGCTGCGTCCCGTGCGCGTAGGCGATGTCGGCGTAGTCTTTCAACGCTATCCGCTGTTTGAAGATTTGAACGTGCTGGACAATCTGGTCGTACCCGCAACGCGCTCCGGCCTTTCGACGACGGACGCCAAAGCGAAAGCGGCGCATTACCTGAATGAATTCGATCTGGTAAAACAGGGCTTGTCGTGGCCGGTGCAACTTTCAGGCGGGCAGCGCCAGCGCGTCGCCATCCTGCAACAGTTGATGCTTGAACGGCATTTCATAATTCTCGACGAACCGTTTTCCGGCCTCGATCCGGTCAACATCAACAACGTCATCAAACTGATTTATCACATCGCGCACGAGCATACGTTGAACACGTTCATCATCATCACGCACGATGTGACTTCGGCGCTGATGATTTCAGACCACGTTTACCTGATAGGCCGCGAACGCAACGCGCAAGGCGAACCGCAAAACGGCGGGCGCGTAATGAAGGCTTACGATTTAATTGCCGAAGGCATCGCCTATCATCAAGACATTAACGAAGTCGAAGAACTGCCGCGTTTCGCCGCGTTGCGCAAAGAAATCAAACTGGTCGAATTTCCCAAACTGTAGCGGCTATTTTATGGCTGACGAAGAAATTAATTACGTAAAAGAAGTGCTGTCGAGCAACTGGAACCTCGCCTTTGTCGGCGTAATGCTGTTCGGCATGCTGGTCGTGAATCCGCTGGCGTTTTTGCCGTTGTTGCTGGCGGGCGAAATCGGCGCGCTATTCATCGCGCAAAACCCGCGCGTGCAACGCATCATTCGCGCTGGCAAAAACAAAGACCAGCAAATCGAAATCGTCGCTGCCGAAACTGAAATAATGCGCGCTTTGCCCGCCGCCTATCAGAACGATTTTCAGTTCGTGCGCCGCTTGTGCGACGAAATCGAAAAGCGTTCGGATGAAATGAACGACCCCGGCGCTAACGCATTGCTGTCAGGTACGCTCGAACGTCTCTCAAGTTTTCGGTTCGATTACGCGCGAATGTTGCGCGCGCATCATTCGCTGGCGTCGCGCAATTACGCTAGTTTAGACACCGCCTTGACGCGCGAAATTGACAAGAGCGAACGCGCCATCAAAGACGAAGATTCCGCGCAAGTGCGCCACGCGCTTGCGCAAAACCTGAACGTCTTGCAACAGCGCCTCGCGCGCATTCGCAAGCTCGATGAACTCGTGCGCCTGCTCGAAGCGCGGCTGCAAGTGACGCGCAACTCGCTCAATTTGATTCAAGACGAGATTTACACCTTCACCGATGTCGCGGGCATTTCAGGTTTAGTAGACAACCTGCTCACCAACCTGAACCTGAGCGATGAATTCCGCACGGCCTATGAAGATGTATTGAATGAAGAAGCTGGTGTGCCTTCGCTGGCCGATGTCGAAGCCCAAGCCGTGCCGGTGAACTGGCAGGCTGAAACGAATGAAACGAGCGCATCTGGCGCGGCGCCTCGTCAACCTGCCCAGCAACCTGAACGAGCGCGCCGCGTGCGTTAGTGTCCGTAGCCCGACCGTTAGCGAGGGCTACCCTGAGGATGCGCCGAGTGATGCCGAAGGGCGCAACGTCGAGGTAGCCCTCGCTAACGGTCGGGCTACGGACACAACTTAGGAGAACCATTATGCCGAATCCACCCCGACCGAAAACGACCGAAGAAATCCTGCGCGAGATGGAAGAGATGTCCAATAAGGTAGGCAAGTCACCCGCGCCTCAACCAGTCGAAACCGAACCCGAAGCTAAGTCAGGCAGCGGACTGAAATCGCTGCTCGACTTTTTTATCAAAGTCGTACCCGATGAAACCACCATCGTGCCCGGAGCCAAAAGCGCTCCTGCGCCGCCGCCGCAACCGAACGCACCACCGCGTACGCGCGTCGCCGATCTGGTCGCCAACGAACCCGCGCCGAAATTCGCTGTGCCTGCGCCCAATGCCAATAACGACGGCAATGCCGATCTCTCCGCGAAACCGTTTGATGAAATCTATCGCGCTGCTGGCCTCGCCGATTCGCCCTACAACGTAGACGAGTTGGCGAAACTGCTCGATAACCCCGCCATCGCCAGCCAGCCGATGAGCGTGAAAGTCGTTGCCGTCAACCTAACGCTTTCGGCCAAAGGCATCAGTGCTGAAGCTCCGATCACTGACGCCATACGCCGCGACCGCGCGCTTGACGCTTATCAAGCAATGCTCGGCGAACGCGCGCAAACGAGCGATCAACGCAACCAAACGCTGATTCAACAAATCACGCAAGAAACCGAAGCCTTTCTCAAACGCAAACAGGCTGAGATGGATGCGTTGCGCGCCGAAAGCGCCGCCGCCAAACAACAATCCGTCGCCTTTGCCCAACGCCGCGAAGCCGAAGAGCAACGGCTGGCTAATCTCATCAGTCCGTTTCTCGAGGGCAAACCAAATCCGGTAAGCGTCGGCAACCCAGTGGCCGAAAAGTAACGAAGGTTACGCAATGGATAAACTGGCGCGCTACCGCGAAATAATCAATCAGGTTTGGCAAAAGCATGTCGCAAGCGCAAATCGCCGCCAAGTCCGCCAAAACGTTCAAGGATAATCAATCCGAGCAAGCCCGCAGCGCTCAAGGTCTGTACGTACGAACGCGGGAGTTCCGCCTGCGCATCGGCTGCGGCTGACTCACAAAAGTCCTTCTGTCTCAGCGCGGTTGCGGCGCTGTTGCTTTTCCAATTCCCGCCAGCCCGGCACGTGCGCGCTCATCAAGGCCTTGAACACACGCCCGTGACTCGGCACGCGCAGGTGCAATAGTTCGTGGACGATGACGAAATCCTGAAAGCGTTCGTCCTGCTCTAACAAATCAGCCGCCAGCGTAACCGTGCCAGCCGAAGAACACGAACCCCACTTGCGCCGCATCGGCTGTACGCGAATGACGCGCGGGTTGACGCGCAAGCGGGCGGCCCAGGCCAACGCCCGCCGCCGCAATTCTCGTGTTGGTTCGTGTGACGATTTCATGCGTTCGCTTCCGCTAGCAAAGTCGTAACGATTTGTTCGACGACGCGCGCGCGGTCGTCTTGTTTCAGCTTGAGCAAAGGTTGATAAAGCGCGGCGCGCAACCGGCGCTTTTCGTCGGCGTTGGCGGCGGCGTTGGGAAAACGTTCGAGCAGGGCTTGGGCTTCGCGCGCCAGTTTCATGGCGTCAACGTTCGCCGCTTTCAACGCAGCGTCTTCGCGCAGCGTCCAGCCGACGGCGAAAGCACGCATCGTCAAGCCGCTTTCCCTGGCCGCTTTCATCGCCGCGTCTTTTTCCGCCGCCAGCGCAGCCAACAAATCCATCGCCGCCAGCCCCGTCGTCTTGCGCTCTTCCAAATCCTTGATGATGCGCTCGGCGCGGTCGCGCAGCGGTTGCAGCACTGCCGCCGCATTCGCATCGTTTTCGGCTTCCTGTTGCAAGCCGCGCACGAGGTTGAAGACCTTGCCTTCGTCCGGCCCCGCTGCGCCGCGCAAGGCTTCGAGCGTTTTCACGTCGAAGGTCACGCTCTTGGTCAACCGCCCCAGGCCTTCTTGCGCCGCGCCCGCTTCGATCAGCCGCCGCGTCTTGTAAGCCAAGTCCGCCACGAAACCGACCTTCGCCGCGTAGGCGCTGCGCACGGCAGCGTAAAGTTGCGAGAGCCGTTTATAAGTTTCGATGTGATCGCGCAATTCAGGCGAAGGCGAGAGGATTTCCCACAAGGCTTCGATCTCTTTGTATTGCTCAAAGAACGCCTTGCGCGTTTCGGGCGTGAGAAACAAGCCGTAAACCAATCGCTCCAATCGTTCATCCGCACCGCCTGCGCCCGCGTCGAGATAAGCGCGTTCGGCTTCAGCGATCTTCTGTTTGAAATCGCCGAGCAGCACGTCCAGGTCTTCGATCAAGCCGTTCACGTCTGACGAATCGAATTGCAGCGCCTTCTTGAGTTCGCGCAACACGCCGACGAAATCAACGACGAGGCCGATGCGCTTGCGTATACCTTCGGCGTCAACATAAGGCCGGTTGACGCGCGCGATGGCTTGCAACAACACGTGGTCGCGCATCGGCTTGTCTAGATAGAGGCAATAGAGCGGCGGTGCGTCATAACCCGTCAACAGCTTGTCGGTCACGATCAGGATTTTAGGATTCTCTTGCGGCTTCTTGAACAGCAACCGCACGTCTTCTTCGCGCGCGGGCGAAAGCTGAAGCTCTTTCACCAGCGGACGATCAAGCGCATCCGCCGGGTGCTCGGTGTAAATCGCCTCGCTCCATTCTCGCGGCAGCAACTTGTCGAGCGCCCGTTTGTATTTCGCGCAAGCCTCGCGGTTGACCGCGACGAGAAAGGCTTTGTATCCGAGCGGCAAGACGCTTTCTCTGAAATGTTCGGCGACAAAGGCCGCGACTTTTTCGACACGATCATCGGCTGTGAGAAAGGTGCGGATGCCGACGGCGCGGTCTAAGACCTTGTTGAGTTCCTCGATGTCGGTGACGCCTTCGGCTTCGGCCAGCGCGAAAAACTCTTTGTCCAGGCGTTCGGCAGGCACAGTCATTTCGCTCGGAGCCATCATATGTTTGATGGGCAGCGTTGTTTCGTCTTCGATGGATTCGCGGATTGAATACTTGTCGAGATAGCCGCGTTCGTCTTGCGCGCCGAAAATCTGAAAGGTGCTTTCGCCTTGCGCGGTGCGCGCGATAGGCGTGCCGGTGAAGCCGATGATGGTCGCGCGCGGCACGGCGGCCATCAGATAAGTGCCCAGGTCTTTCGCCACCGAACGGTGCGCTTCGTCAATGAACACGTAAACGTTTTCGCGCACGCAACTGTCTTTGTTGATCGCTTCGAACTTGTGAATCATCGAAATGATGAGGCCGCGAAAGTCGCTGTCGAGCAACG
>JANNUY010000760.1:0-3212 GCA_031414155.1 Acidobacteriota bacterium | reverse complement strand
GCGGCGAAAGGCTACGACTTTGACGCGCGGGTCGGCGTCGGCGAACTGTTTGAGCAATGCGAGGCTGCCATCGCGGCTGCCGTCGTCAACGTAAATGATTTCAAAGGTCAGTCCGAGAGAGGCCATTGCTTCAAAGATTTTAGTGTTCAGGCGCAACAGGTTTTCTTCTTCGTTGTAAACGGGCAAGAAGAGAGAAAGTTTTGGGAGGGGCGAGTTATTTGGGGCCGACGTAGTCATATCTATTTTTTTCGCGCGACGCAGACGATGGATACGCCAAACGGCAGCGAATGTTTGCGCAACCACTGGGCTTCGCTGGCGAAAAGTTTCGTGAGCAAGCCGTTGATGAGCGGATGATTGATGCGGTTTTCTGATTGTTCTTCTTTGCCGAGCAACGTCAGCAAGCGGCGTCCGAGCCAGATTGGCGCGAACATCGCAAGGTTGCTGTAGGTGATTTTTTCTACGTGCAATCCGGCGGCTTCGACGACGGTTTGCAGTTGCGGCAAGCGGTAACGGCGCTTGTGGCCTGATTGCACATCGTTCGGCCCCCACAAAGATTGAAAGGCCGGTACGAACAGCACGGCGGGTGCGCCGGGTTTGAGTACGCGATTGATTTCGCGCAACGCGCCGAGGTCGTCGTCAACGTGTTCGACGACATCGAGGCCGGTGATGAGATCAAACGAATTGTCAGCGAAAGGCAGCTCAGTCGCGCTCGCGCATACGAGACGGTCGTGTCCGCGCTGGCGGGTGAAGCGCAGCGGGATTTCTGAAAGGTCTACGCCTTGCGCGGTGCCGAAACTGCGCAAGCGATCAAGCGTCGCGCCGGTTCCGCATCCGATGTCGAGCGACGTTAGGTACGCACGCCCCCCTGCATGCTGATCAACGTTTAGCCCGTCAGCTTCATTGCGCCTTTCGCCGAGAGCACGCGAGGGCGCGAGGGTACCCAGCGCTTCTTCGATCAAGCCGAACACGACCGCGCGTCTGCCGACAAACCACCAGTGATCTTCTTCTACGTCAAACAGCACTTCGTAATTCACGGGGCGCATCACACCATCGTCGCCCGTCCAAACTGTCGCAGGTTCAGTCGCCATGATTTGCCTCCCCAAATTTCGTTGAAGTTTTCGTTGAAGATTCAATGAAACCGAACCCGCGCCACGAATTGTGATTGTGCCAGGCGATTTCGTAATCCACCGCCCGAATTTCTTTGTACCAGTCGGTGAACTCTTCGCGCTGGATGTAATAGGCCACAGGCGCGGTTAGATGGTCGTGGACGATGTTGTGCAGTTCGCGGAAAGGGAAGCGCGCGATGTAACAAAGATAGGCACTATAAAACAGCCAGTTCCGCAACGGCGTATCAGATAGCGGCGCGTATACGAGTTTGAGCGCGAGATACAAAAACACTGTCAGTAAGTAAGACAGACCGTAAAGCGCGCGCATCGGCAAACGCGACGTGAGCGTTTTGCGCAGTGGGTCTACGAAATTGATGATCCAGGCGTTGTTTTCGCGTCCATAAATCCACGCCGAAATGGCACCACCCGGTTTGAGCTGTTTGACCAGCGCCGTGAAACCGCCGCGCGGATTGGGCAAGTGATGCAACACGCCGACGGAAAAGGCGTAATCGAAAGCCTGTCGCAACGGCAAATGATAGATGTCGGCTTGAATGATGTGGGCGTTCGGCAGGTCGCGCGTATTGCGAAAAGCTGCTTCGACAGCTTCGCTGAGGTCTACGCCCACGACGGCTTGTGCGTTCCACTGGGCCATCAATCGTGTATGCCGTCCCTTGCCGCATCCGCCTTCGACGACCAGTTTGTCGCTGACGAATTCAGGCGTAACCGGTGCGATCCAATCGCGGAACTGTTGATCGTGATGCGGTTGCATTTCATCAAACACCAGCCACTGCGCGCCGAAATTGGCGGCGGTTGCGCGTTGGATTTCATCATGGGCGACATCGGCAAAACGCGGTACGCCATGACGGATGAGATAATTGGACGTGCAAGTCGAACAGGCGAGTGAGCCAGTGATTATCTCAGCGGCTTCGCGGTGGGTGGTGTTTAGGGCGAGCGCGCCGCCGCATTGCGGACAGGCGAGCAAAGGTAACAAAGTGTCTTTCATCGTTATTAAAGGGGAACGTGCGACATTGTAGGCCAGCCCTTTGCTCACAGGCAATTACGGGATTTTTTGCTTGACCGCCACTTTCGACTCAACGTAGCCTGCGCCCCGTTTGTTGATAGATTGCTGAAAGTTCGTTGGCCTTTTCACGCCACCTCGCTTGGCCGACACACATCGTTCACAGGAGTTTCGCCGTGCTGTTCCTCAAATTGTTTCCGCAACTATATCTGCGCCCCATCACTACGTTGAGCCGCCTGATGGATGAAGGCGAATGGCTGCCCGCCGCTATTTCGGTCGTAGTGGTTTCGGTGCTGCTGCAATTCGGCTTGGCCAATCGGCTGTATGAAAAATACGAAGCGCCTGCTTTTTCGCAAAGCGAATATCGCGCCGCTGCGAGCAGTTTCGATGAGATGTTAGAGGAAGGAGAAATCACTGCGGAGCAACGCCAGCAAATGCTTGCGTCACTGCCTAAGCCTGCGCAGGTGGAAAAGATGCCGCTGTTCGGCGCGCTGGGGCGTTGGCTGTTTTCGTTCTCGACCAGCAGCGTGCTGACGACGCTGTTAGCATTGGCCTTGCTTTATGTGCCCGCTACGTTGTTGCTGTTAGCGCAACTCGAATATCTAGGCAGCTTCGGCGTTGTGATGCAGCGGATGTACGGCTCGCTGTTGATCTGTACGTTGACGGTTTGGTCAGCCGCGCATTTGCCCTTTGCTTTGTTAGGCTTTGCCTCGTCAGCCGATAGTGCATTCATTTTGTGGATCGGCGCGAAACTAGTTTTTGGCATTCTGATGATTTGCGCATTGCGTACGATCAGCGGTGCGACGATGCAAAGCGCGCTGATTACGGTTAGCTGCTCGTGGCTGGGGCTGTTGCTTTACGGCCCTTTCGTCGCCGTCGCGTGGTCGTTTCCGCTGTGCTGGACGTTGCCGTTTGCCTTGGGCGGCTGGGCGTTTTATAGCGGAGGTTATAGCCAGCAGAAAAGTTTTCGCCGCAGCTTGCGCGCGGCGACTGTGAACGATCACGACGCCGAAGCGCAATATCAACTCGGCCTCATCTATCAACAGCGTCGCCAGTTCGACATCGCGCAAACCCGCTTTCAACGAGCC
>JANNUY010000759.1:0-3512 GCA_031414155.1 Acidobacteriota bacterium | reverse complement strand
GCGGCTTGCGCGGCGTTGCTGTGGCGTATCGGAATGATCCCCGTCAAACATTGGGCAATAGCCGTCGCCGCTTTCGGCTTGCTGATTTCCCTGCCCTGGTCGGTTCCGCTGTGGCACGTCATTCCGGGTTTGGCGTTCATTCAGTTCCCATGGCGTTGGCAGCCATTCGCCGCACTCGCCGCAGCCACCTTGAGCGCACTTGTCATCACCTATTGGCAAAGCATCCCGCGCGTTCGTCGCTTAACACTCGCGCCCGTGGTCGTGTTATTGAGCCTGTGCCTATTGGTTCTCTCAACACAAATCGCGCGCGCTCCGCAAAGCGAAACTGAAACCTTACCGGCGGCGTTCCATCAATTGTTTGAACCGATTCCTTTTCAGGCTGCGCGCGAAATGCCCGACGAACTCAAACCCGTGCGCCTCGCGTTGACGGCCAATCAGGTTTACTTCCGCCCGCGCGCCGCCGATCAAAACCTTTACGCCGCGACCGAACAATACGGCGGACTCAGCATCCTCAGCGGACGCGGCAACATTGTGACGCAACAACTCAGCAACGAACGTCGCAGCTTCCAGCTCAATGCCACAGAGCCTTTGCAAGTGCGACTTGAGACATACGCTTATCCGCATTGGTCGGCGCAACTCGACGGACAAAGCGTCGCGCTGCGTACAGAAAGCGGATTGCTTCACTGTGACGTTCCGGCAGGCGCGCATACGTTGACGTTTGCGTTCGCGCCGCGCGGTTGGACGCATCGCATAGCAAACGGAGCATCGCTGCTGGCGTGGCTGGCCGCGTTAAGTTGGCCGCTGTTGCGTTTCGTGCGACGCCAAAGGTAGCTTCCCGTTATGCAAGAACCCGCTGGCATTTACCTTCACATTCCGTTTTGCGCGGCGCGTTGCCATTACTGCAACTTCGCCACGGGCGGTTATGAAACCGAACTCGCGGCGCGTTACGTCAACGCCATCTGCGCCGAGATCGAACGCGCTGACGTGACCGAAACGATGCGTCGCGTAGACACAATCTATTTCGGCGGCGGGACGCCTACGACGCTGACGGTCGATCAGTTCGCGCGCATTCTCGAACTTTGCCGCACTAAGTTTGACGTTACGCCCGATGCCGAAATCACGACCGAAGCCAATCCGGGTTCGATCTCGCTGGAATACCTAAAAGCCCTGCGCGCGTTGGGCATCAATCGTCTGAGCTTCGGCGTGCAATCGTTCGCCGATGAAGAGTTGCAAATGATCGGACGCATCCACAATGCGCAAGCCGCGCGCGAGGCGATCAAACTTGCGCGGCAAGCCGGATTCGACAATGTCAGCCTTGATCTCATTGCCGGATTGCCCGAACAGCAACGCGCCACGTGGCAACGCAACTTGCAGGAAGCTTTCGCGCTCGCGCCCGACCACCTGTCGGTTTATTTGCTCGAACTTTATCAAGACGCGCCGCTGTTGCATCGCATCAAGCGCGGCGAACTCAAAGCGATTGACGACGAACTCACCGTCGAAATGTATTTCGCCCTCAAAGACGAAGCCGCGCGACACGGCTTTGAGCATTACGAAATCTCTAACTGGGCGCGCGCAGGCAAAACTTCGCGGCACAATTTGAAATACTGGACGGGCGCTCTCTATTGGGCGTTTGGCGTATCGGCGGCGGGTTACGACGGCGCGCGGCGCTGGTCGAATACGCGCAATCTGAATGAATACCTGCAACGCATCGAAACAAACGCTTCGCCCGTGGCTGAGACCATCCCGCTTGATGACGAGGACCGCCAAAGCGAAAACCTGTTTTTACGTTTGCGATTAAAGGAAGGCGTCAACCTGCGCGCACACGAACAACAGTTCGGCGTCAACGTCAGCGAACGTTACCGCGACGAACTCGCGCGGCTGCACGAAGCCGGATTGATTGAACTGGAAGGCGACACCTTGCGCATCTCGCGCGCCGGTACGGTACTCGCCAATGAAGTGTTTACGGCCTTTGTTTAGGCGCGCTCCGGCTTGGCGCTGACAATATGCAAGACGATGCCGAACAGGCTGAGATACATCGCCGAATGCGAGAAAGGCGTCTTGAGGTCTCTGGCTTGTGCCTCGTAAAAGAAACCCGCCACCATCAACAGCGTACCAATCGCCAACGCCGCCGAGCCTGCGCGTTGCAACCAGCGTTGCCATTGCCCGGCGCGTGTTTCGTAATACAGCCCCAACGCCAGATGCGTCAGGCTCGCCAGCAAAATAAAAATATGCCGCGTGCGATATAGCATCCTGACGCCGATTTCAGCGCCTTCAAGATGGTTGTGAAACTTATCCATGTATTGGCCGGTGAGCAGAAATACGATGAACATGACCAAGCCGAAAATGAAGTGGAAGAGTTTCATGAAAAAGCACACTTGTGAAACTGAATTCCTTGGCAAAGCTATTTAAGCGATGTCGAAAGGTTTTGTTGAACCTTGAGGCCATAGCAGCTGATATTCTTCCTCCGCAAAATCTCGATAAGCTGCTGTGAGTTTGGGGAGCAAACCAAATTTAGTAACCGTTTCTTTCGCCGCCACAAAAACTTCTTCCGGTTGGTCTGTGTGAATGAAGATGTTCATTTCGCTGCTACCAAAATCGTGGCCGTCTACTTCGGCAAGCTCTTCGTCAAACTGTTCGGTAAAAGCGTCTTCCAATTCGATTAATTGGTCGAAATCTGCTTCACCTGTTGCTGGAAATTGAAGGACAAGTTGATATTGCATCGGTCTGTTTTTTTGGTTTGAGGGTTAATCCTCTGGTTTTTGGCCTTCGGGCAGCAGCGTACCCTTTTCGAGGTAACGTATGTGCGAAGCAGTTTTCGCCGCGTGGGCGTCGTGCGTAACCATCACAATCGTTTTGCCGAATTCTTTGTTGAGTCGTCCTAACAGCGTCAGGGCTTCGCGCGCCGAAGTCGCATCGAGATTGCCCGTAGGTTCATCCGCCAGCAACACATCGGGATCAGTGACGATGGCGCGCGCGATGGCGACGCGCTGTTCCTGTCCGCCCGAAAGCTGGCGCGGCGTATGCGACAGGCGGTCGCCGAGGCCGACGAGTTCGAGCGCACGCACGGCGTGTTCGCGGCGTTGCGCTTTGTTCAGCTTGGTCAGCTTGAGCGGAAGCTCTACGTTTTCGAGCGCGGTCAGCACCGGAATCAGGTTGAACGATTGAAAGATGAAGCCGATGTGCGCGTTACGCCAGCGGGCAATTTCGGCGTCGCTCATGCCTTTCAGGTTTTGGCCGAAGACCGTGATGTCGCCGCTCGACGGACGATCCATCGCCGCCATCAGATGCAACAACGTAGACTTGCCGGAACCCGAAGGCCCCATCAGTGCGACGAACTCGCCCTGACGGATTTGCAGGTTGGCGTCTTTGAGCGCCGTGATATGAAACTCGGCGCGTTTGAATTCTTTGGTCAGGTTGCGGGCTTCGATTGCGATGTTGCCCTCAATGTTATTGATGCTGTCGCTCATTTGATTTTTACTTTGCCTCCGTCTTTGAGTTCTGCCGGTGGATTG
>JANNUY010000758.1:0-2368 GCA_031414155.1 Acidobacteriota bacterium | reverse complement strand
GCGTAGTGATCGAAATCATCACGAAGCTGCGCAACCTGCGCGCGACCTTCGGCCTCTCGCCCGCGTTATTGCTCAAAGCCCAAATCGCAACAACGGACGAGGTGACGCGCGAAGTGATCGAAAGCATGCGCGATCATATTCAACGCCTCGCGCGTCTTGAATCGCTCGACCTCGTCACGTCATTAAGCAACGAAAAAGGCTTGGTACGCGCCGTCGTCCCCAGCGCCGAACTCGCCGTCTCGCTCACCGGCCTGATTGATTTCGAGCAGGAAAAAGCCCGCCTCGAAAAAGACCTAGCAAAAAAAGCGGGCGAACTCGCCGGACTCGAAAAACGCTTAGGCAATGCTGACTTCGTTCAACGCGCCGCGCCTGACGTGGTTGAGGCGACACGCACGCAAGCGACTGAACTGCAAGACCAAATCGCTAAACTAAAAGCAATGGCTGACAGTCTGTAAAGACGTGCCTTATTCAGATAGGCTATGATAGAGTTGTTGTAGTTTTGAAAGGAGGTAATTCCAATATGCACTCTGCGCGTTCCATCGCAAATAGTTTTCTCGACATTGCCAACATCGCTGGAAAACAACTGACTAACATGCAGTTGCAAAAGCTCGTCTATTTCGCGCATGGCTGGCATCTGGCATTGAAAGGCGAACCGTTACTAACCGACGCCGTCAAAGCGTGGACGTTCGGACCAGTAATTCCTCCGCTTTACAACAGCCTGCGTATGTACGGCACTGGCATCGTCACTGAACCAATTAAGCGCAAAAACCTTGATACTGGCGAGATCGCCGAAGTCAGGGAGCCGGAAAGTGAATACGTCAAAAGCCTGTTGCAGCGGACTTGGCAAGTCTATGGCCACATGACCGGCTCCCAAATGAGCTACCTAACTCACGAGTCTGGTACGCCTTGGGAAATAGCTTGGAAGAAAGAAAAATTCAGCATCATCTCTGATGAGTTAATTCGCCAGCACTTTCTCGAACTCAAAGCAAAAAGCCATGGGCATTGAATTTATAGACATACCTAGCCAGCCTGAGCCAAGAGTGCCTGATGCAGCGGCAGAAGCAATCAGCCCAGACTATCTTGAGAGCGACTTACAGGCGCTCGCGCTACAAGAGCGACAAACGGATTTACAGCGAAAAATCAACGAGCAAGCAATTTCGTTAAGAGAGCGTGAAGCTGACTTGCAACGCAAAATCAATGAGTTGCAGGTTGAGGAAGTGATGCTCGACCAACGCAAACGTTACGCAGCACGCCTCTTTGTACTTTCCGTATTCTGGTTGCTTGCTATCGGTACGTTTCTGTTTCTGGCAGGGGCAGGGATGTTACGAGTGGCAGATTCCGTCCTCATTGCACTGATCACAACTACTACGGCTAACGTACTCGGATTATTTTACATCGTTGCTCGCTGGTTATTCCCTAACCGTTACAGTCAGGATTCATCCCCTAATAAAGATTCATGATTCTTTCACTCGACCCCGAAACCATCATCAGCGCCGTCACGCACGCGCTCAACGAAGACATAGGCCGCGGCGACATCACGACGCGCTCGACCGTACGCCCCGGCGTCAATGCGCGCGGACACTTTCTCGCCAAGCAGGATATGACGTTGGCCGGACTCGAAATCGCTGACTTCGTATTCACGACTTTCGATCCACATATTCAAATCGAATCTACTGCCAGTGACGGCGAGTTCGTTCCGACCGGCAAAGTCTTTGCGCGCGTAACTGGCGATGCCCATGTGTTGCTGACGGCGGAGCGCACGGCGCTCAACTTTCTGCAACAACTGTCAGGCATTGCTACGGTGACGCAGCAATACGTCGCGGCGATTGCGGGTACGAGCGCCAAGATCGTAGACACGCGCAAGACTACGCCGGGCTTGCGGATGTTGGAGAAATACGCCGTGACCTGCGGCGGCGGACACAATCATCGGCTAGGCCTCGATGACGGCGTACTCATCAAAGACAACCACATCGCGCTCGCAGGCGGCGTCACCGAAGCCGTACGCCGTGCGCGCGAAGCCGTCGGCCACCTGCACAAAATCGAAGTCGAAGTCGCCAACCACGAGCAATTGTGCGAAGCCCTCGCCGCGAAAGCCGACATCATCATGCTCGACAACATGACGCCCGATCAGGTGCGCGAATCCGTCGCCATCATCAATCAACACGAACCGACTGAACGCCGTACGCTGACTGAGGCTTCGGGTGGCATCACGCTCACCAACGTGCGCGCTTATGCTGAAGCAGGCGTTGATATGATTTCGATTGGCGCGCTGACGCATTCGGCTCCGTCGGTGGATATTAGCTTTAAGATCAAGACCGCCTGATTTGATTGCAGATTGCAGATTGCAGATTGCGGAATGCGGATTTCG
>JANNUY010000757.1:0-1980 GCA_031414155.1 Acidobacteriota bacterium | reverse complement strand
CCGACTTGTTCGGTCAGGATGCGATAGGCGCGCGTGCAAATCTCTACGCGGCGTTCGTAATTATCGGCCTGCCCTTTTTCATCAAACGCCATCACGATGACCGCCGCGCCGTAACGCCGCACGAGCCGCGCCTGTTCGATGAATTTCGCTTCGCCCTCTTTGAGCGAAATCGAATTGACGACGGCCTTGCCTTGCAAACATTGCAAGCCTGCTTCGATGACTGACCACTTGGATGAATCTACGACGACGGGTACGCGCGAGATGTCGGGTTCGCTGGCGATGAGATTCAGGAAGCGCACCATCGCGGCTTCGCTGTCGAGCATGCCTTCGTCCATGTTCACGTCAATCAGTTGTGCGCCGTTTTCGACTTGCTGGCGCGCTACGCTGAGGGCCGTTTCGTAATCGCCTTCCAAAATCAGCTTCGAAAAACGTGGCGAACCCGTCACGTTGGTGCGTTCGCCGATGTTGACGAAATTGGTTTCAGGCCGAATGGTCAGGGCTTCGAGGCCGCTCAAACTGAGGAAGGGTGAACGTTCAACCGGCACGCGCGGCTTCATTCCTTTCACCGCCTTCGCAATCTCACGAATGTGATCGGGCGTAGTGCCGCAACAGCCACCTACGAAATTGAGCCAGCCGTTCGCCGCCCATTCGCCCAGTTGTGGCGCGAGCGTTTCAGGCGTTTCAGGAAAGCCCGTCGGCAATAACGGATTCGGCAAACCTGCGTTGGGATAGGCGCTGACATAGATCGGCGCGAGGTTTGAGAGTTCTTCGATATAAGGCCGCATCTCGACCGGGCCGAGCGCGCAATTGATGCCGATGCTCAAAATAGGCGCATTGCTCGTCGCGTGAAAATAGGCCTCGACCGTTTGGCCGCTCATAGTGCGTCCGCTGGCGTCAACGATGGTGAACGACAACATCAACGGCATCGTCTGTTGCGTATCGTCCAGATATTTTTGCACGGCAAACAACGCGGCTCTTGAATTCAACGAATCAAACACCGTCTCGACAATCAGCAGGTCAGAGCCGCCGTCTACCAAGCCTTTCGCCTGTTCGTAATACGACTCGACCAATTGCGCATAAGTCACATTGCGCGCCGCCGGATTATTCACGTCGGGCGAGAACGAAGCCGATTTCGTCGTCGGCCCTAAAGCGCCCGCGACAAAGGCTACGCGGTCAGGGTGTTCGGCGAGGAAGCTGTCTACCGCACGCCGCGCCGCTTGCGCTGAAGCTACGTTTAACTCATAGGCCATATGCTCCATGCCGAAATCATCCAGCGTGACGCTTTGCGAGTTGAACGTATTCGTCTCGATGATCTCTGCGCCCGCTTCGAGATATTGGCGATGGATGCCTTCGATAATATCGGGCTGCGTAATCGAAAGCAGATCGTTGTTGTTTTTCAGGTCACGATGCCAGTCTTTGAATTGTTCGCCGCGATAATCGGCTTCTTGCAAGTTGTAGCGCTGAATCATCGTCCCCATCGCGCCATCAATGATGACGATGCGTTGGGCGAGTAAGGATTGCAGGGTGGAAAGTGTGTTGGAATGATTGCTCACTATGACTCCAAATAGGAAACAGTAACTCTGCTTTATTTACGTTTTGTGTAGTATTTGTCGAACTCTTTCAAGATTTCCATGCTGTAGAACTTCTGCTGTGACCCCTTTTTCTCGAGTACATTCAGATAGTTTATGCGGCAAAATCTGCCTTGATGTTTTTCTTGATCTTCAAGTTCTTTCTTGATTTTGTGAAAGCGGTTGTCAGGCCTGAAGTTGGTATACCGGTCTTTTAGCTTTTCCACTAAAGCAGCATACGTTAGCGGGTATTTGCTCTTGAAAATGCTCTCTTCCGAAACTCGAATTTCAGGAGCTTCTGGATTATCAGTGTAGCGAACATCCAATGCTTGTGCCGTTGAACTGGCTTTCACAAAATGAGTTTGGATTCTTAAAGTAATGTTGTAGGACGCACTTGCATCTGAAGGATATT
>JANNUY010000756.1:0-4824 GCA_031414155.1 Acidobacteriota bacterium | reverse complement strand
TTGGTTAACGCCTGCGTCAAATTGAGCAAGCCGTTTTGAAATTCCATCCAGCGATTCATGCTTTCTTGCGCGCCGCCCAACAACGAATCGAACAGCCGCCGCGTAGGGTCAGGTTGCGGGAGTCTCGGAGGCGCTTCAGGTTTCGGCAGAGGCGGTGCGGGTTTGGGCGAAAAGTCGAGAATGATTTTGAGCAGGTCTACGCCGGACATGCCGTCCACCATGCAATGATGCACGCGCGCCACCATCGCGCTCCTGCCGCCTTCCAGACCGTAGACCCAATAAATATCCCACAGCGGTTTGTTGCGCTCCATCATTGGCGTAAACAACTCGCCCGCGCGTTCGATCAACTGCGCCTCATTGCCCGGCGCGTCGAGTTGCACTTTGAAAATATGCTTGCGCAAATCGAAGTTCGGGTCTGGCTCCCACGTCGGATGACCGAGGTTAAACGGATCATTGACGACAATCTGCTGATAGCGCGGCACCAAGTGCATCTTCGCATCCATCATCGCCACAAATTCTTCAAACGGAATCTCGCCGTCAAACACACTCACGCTGCCGATATGCATCGTCGCTTCCTTCTTTTCAAAATAAAGAAAGCTCGAATCCATCGAAGTCAAGCGGTTATTCAGAATTGGGGTTGCCATAATCTATTTCTCAAATTAAGCAGCTTGCGCCAAAGCAAACGCCATCAGCCATTCGTATTGTTGCGCGGTCTCAGGTACGGGGCAGCCGCGCGCTTCACTGATCTTTCGCAACGAATTTTCAGGACTCACACCCAGCGCCATCATCACACTTGCTGCCAGCAACGAAGCGCGACCTACGCTTTGGCGACAGTGAATGCCGATGTTTTTGCCTTGCCGTAATTGCCGTACAAGTTTTGCCGCCAACTCCAATGCAGCTTGGCGCACGATAGGAACACTGCGATCTACAATTGGGAAAGAAATGAATTCAATCCTTGCGGCTTCGCATAACGACGCTTCTTGACTCAAACCCAAAGCATCAGCCTCGTCGCTTTCCAGCAGCGAAACAATGATACCCAAGCCCGCTTGCTGCCACGCCGTGATTTCATCTTCCAGCCAGTCATTGCCACGCGGACGCGGCACGATGGCAAGTCGTCCAGGCCAGTTTCCTTCGATCCAATAAATTGGGCTTTTCATAGTTTGCTTTCGTCGAACGGAATAATTTCGCGCGGCAACTCGTCTACTTCGGTGCCGCGTTCGCGCAAAACTTCTACGCGATGATGACCATCGAGCATTGTGCCATCCGGCCTCGTTTTGAGCGCGCCTGGCAAACCAGGCACAAGCGATGCAATCAACTCGTCAGTTGCAAGCCTGCGAAACTGCGCGAGCTTGCTCTGAATCATCGAGCTTGCCGCATGCAAAGGTTTTAAGGGAGGCTGCCCCACGTTACGTTTCCTTTAATTTTTAATTCGCTGCCCAAACGTCTACAAGATAGCGATTGGCGGTTGTCATTTCGTTCAACCAGACTTCTGCTTCCGCCGCACGCTTGCCCGCTTTCTCACGGTAAATCGCCACGAACGTCCGTCGCACATCGGGAGCCATGCGGCTGGCATCACCGCAGATATAAACCGTCGCGCCCGCTTCGATCAAAGTCCAGACTTCGTCGCGGCGTGCGTAAAGTTCATCTTGCACATAACACTTTTTCTTTTCGTCCTGTCGAGAAAAGGCGGTGATGAGTTTGACGACGCTTTGTGTTTCAAACTGTCGTAATTCTTCTTCGTATAAAAAGTCTTGTTGCGGATGGCGGCAGCCGAAAAAGAGCAGCGCGTCGCCAATCGCCTGGCCTTGCTGTTTGAGCGCGGCGCGTTCTTGCAAGAAGCCGCGAAAGGGCGCGAAACCCGTGCCGGGGCCGATCATAATTAGCGGCTTCGTTGCGTCTTCGGGCAAGCGGAAAGCTGACTTGGTGTCTTTCACAAACGCATAAAGCACGTCGCCTTCGGTTTGCTGGCGCAGGTAGTTGGTGCATACGCCTTGATAGAGGCCGTGGCCTGAGCGCGCGCGGGCTTCGACAATGGCGGCAGTGAGGCTGACGGTTTTCGCATCTGCGAGAGGCGACGAAGAGATCGAATAATAGCGCGGACGCAGCGGCGCGAGTTGTTCGAGATAGATTTCAAACGGCAACTGGCAGGCGGGAAATTCAGTCAGCACGTCGAGCAGCGATTTGCGCTTGGCGAGAATCTCTTCCTGAAAGCGTTGTTCTTCTTCGATCAAGCCTTGCAGTTGAATGCGTTCAGGCGGGCATTCAGTAAAGTTGAGCAGCGTTTGCAATTGCGAACGGGTGGTGACGTCTTGCAACTCGACGTAATCAGCCAGCAGGCGCGCGACGGTGATCGTTTGTTCAACCGGCAAGAACGTCTTGCGATTCGTCGTGCGCCGCAAGCGGATGTAAGTTTCAGGCGCAAAGCCGAACCGCGCGGCAACACGTTCGACCAGCGTTGCGCTGTTGTGCGGAATTACGCCGAGGTGATCGCCTGCGCGGTAAGTCACGCCTTCAGGCAAAGCCAATTCGAGATGTCGCGTCGAACGGTCAGAAGCGTGCTCGCCGTCTTTGCGATGCAATTCGCGGTTGACGCGCACGGTCATCGGTTGTGCGTCAAACGAATCTACGAACGGGCTCATCTGCTGACCCGTCACGATGTCGAGTTTGAACAGCGGCTTCGCTTCGTCAGACGTGATGCGAATGCCCAATGAGTCTGCCACGGTCGTGCGCAAAGGCACATACCACTTTTGAAACTGCCCATCGAAATCGTAACGCGCATCGCCTTCGCCGCGCGCGTATAAACGCTGCGCGCCGTGGGCGGCAAGCTGTTCGTCAATCAGGCGCGGCACCGATTGAAACGTCGCCGCCCAATCGCTGTGGCCGCAACCGAAGACGGCGTATGTCACGCCCGCGAGCGCGTCGCTCGCTAGTTCATTGCTGCGCAGCCATTCGCAAAACTTCACTGCATTGTCGGGCGGCAAGCCGTTGTAAGAAGAAGTTACAACGGCGAGTAAACCTTCTTTCGGCAATCGCCCGACGTAATCATCCAGCGGCGCGAGCTTCACCACGAAGCCATTCTCTTCAGCATCGCCCGCCATCCGCCGCGCGACTTCTTCAGCGGTTCCCATGTTTGAGCCATACAAAACTAAGAGAGGCGTTGCATGCTGTTTAACGGTTGTCGGTTGTCGGTTGTCGGTTGTCGGTTCGGAATTTGACTCGCCGCTGACTGCTGACCGCTGCTCACTGACCATCGGTTGTCGCGGACGCAGGCGAATCTTGAAACCATCAGGCTTGAGCGTGAGCGTTTCTTTGATCTTGAGTGCGTAGCGCGTGTGGTCAACGAGTTCAAAGCGATGCAACAGCATGCCCAACACCAACGTCGCTTCCTGCAAGGCGAACTGGCGTCCGATGCAAGCGCGCTTGCCGTTGCCGAAAGGCTTCCAGGCATTGATCGGTCGTTTCGCTTCGGCTTCGGGCGCGAAATGGTCGGGATTGAACGTGTCGGCGTCTTCGCCCCAGATGCTTTGGTCGCGGTGCAACGCGGGCAATAGCACGGTGATGGTGTGATCTTTTTTGAGTTTGTATTTGCCGCCGATGACAGTGTCTGCGAGCGGATATAACCCAAACACGGGCGCGGTCGGCCACAGTCGCAACGTCTCTTTCAAGAGCTGAGTGACGTAACGCAACTCGTTCACTTGTTTGTAAGTCGGCTTAGTCGTGGGGGCGGGGCCGAGTACGCGATCAACTTCGGCTTGGGCCTTGGCGAGAACTTCGGGATTGTTCAGCAGCGCATAAGTTGCAAACGACAACAATCCACTGGTCGTTTCGTGTCCGGCGATCAGGAACGTGATGATCTGATGGCGAATGTTTACGTCATCCAGCGTTTCGCCGGTCTTTTTGTCTACGCCACTGAGCATGCAACTGAGCAAATCGGTCTTGGCTGAAAGGTCTTCGCCGCTGGCACGCCGGTCTTTGATGATGCGGTCTACGGTTTCGTTCATTGTGCGAATGCCGTCTTGCAACTGACGGTCGCGGCTGGAACGCAGCAAGCCTTCCATCGGCACGTCGCGCAACTCATCCATCGTGATGGCAAGCGCATCGGCCATCGCGGCTACGAAAGGATGCTCTTTGTCGTGATAAAACGAATTAAAACGATAGTTGAATCCGCTGAGGCCGATGGTGTCTACGGTGAGGCTAGTCATGTCGTGGGCTATGTCAATCTCTTCGTCAGGATTGAGCCGCGCCCACTTGACCGCCATCTGATCGGCGATGTCGAGCATGACGGCGTGATAGCTTTCCATCGCACGCTGGCTGAAATTCGGCAACAGGATGTTATGCGCTTTTGACCAGTTCGGTTCTTCGGTTTTTGAAGTGAACAGGCCATCGCCGCCGAACCGTCGCACCAACCGCAAGCCGCCGCGAATGCTTTTATCAAAGCGCGTCTCGTCACAGACTTCGTTGACCAGATCGTAACCCGACAGCACGATCAACACGCGCCCGCGCAATTCCATGCGAAAGATCGGCCCCAACTCGCGCGCCAACCGCCACATATCCTGCACCGGCGTCTCGGCGCTCAACGTCAACAAATGCCCCAGCAAAAAAGTTTCGGGCGGTTCGGGGATGCGGGCAAAAGTTTGGGATTCACTCATCGTCTTTACCTGATAACAGGCAGTACGGGGAGCGTAAGTGACCTGAGCCTCAGTGGTGCGTCCTTTCAGAATCAACGGACGCATTATCGAGGCTCAGGTCGCTTACGCCTCCCCGTACCGCCTCAGCTAACTCAACTAACAATGAAAACTGACAACATCTCCCCAACCGACCTAC
>JANNUY010000755.1:0-21585 GCA_031414155.1 Acidobacteriota bacterium | reverse complement strand
CCAACGACCGCCCGCGTCTCGTACCGCGTTACGAGACGACCATCGGCGCAGGCCGTTCGGGTTGGCTGAAGATTTACGGTGGCTCTGACATCGGCATCTTCGGCGCGCAGATCAACCGCAACGCTAACTCTGCATCAAATGCCGGCGCGTTCAATCAGGGACATAACCTGCACAAGCTGACGCTGATGACGACGGCGAGTGTGACGATTCCGGTGTTTTCGCCAACTTGCTGAGGGAGCGCGCTCGTCCCGAGCGCAAAATAAAAAAGCCGCGCAGCGTTCCTTTTCCCTCGTCATTCAACATTGCGAAAGACAGAAAAGGAACGCTGCGCGGCTTTTTATAACCCGCTGGGAAGCGGAACTCCCAGGTTCAGAACTTAAGCTTACGCAACCGCAGCGCATTCGTAATCACCGACACCGAACTAAAGGTCATGGCCGCGCTCGCCAGCATCGGACTCAGTAACACGCCGAACCACGGATACAACACGCCCGCCGCAATCGGTACGCCAATCAGGTTGTAAACAAATGCGAAAAACAGATTTTGCCGAATGTTACGCATGGTTGCGTGGCTGAGTTTGATGGCGCGCAACAAGGCACGCAGGTCACCTTTGACGAGTGTGATAGAGGCGCTTTGGATGGCGACGTCAGTGCCCGTGCCCATGGCGATGCCTACATTGGCTTGCGCCAGCGCAGGCGCGTCGTTGATACCGTCACCAGCCATGGCTACGAGTTGGCCTGCGCTTTGCAGCCGTTCGATGACGGCGCGTTTTTGATCGGGTAGCACTTCGGCAATGACTTCGTCGAGCGGCAGTTCGCGTGCGATAGCATTGGCCGTAGTTTGGTTGTCACCAGTGAGCATCACTAATCGCAGCCCATTTTGTTTGAGTTGTGTGAGTGTCTCTTTCGTTGTCGCTTTGAGCGGATCGGCAACGCTTAACCAGCCTGCCAACTCGTTATCAAACACGAGCCACATCACCGTATGGCCTTGCGCGCGCAACCGTTCAGCTTGCGTCGTCAGTTCATCATCAAGCTGAACGTTCAGCGCAGCGAGCAATGCCTGATTGCCCAACGCCATGGCCTTTCCATTCACGCGACCGGTTACGCCTTTGCCGGTCAACGACGAGAAGCTTTCGACGGGCCATAACGACAACTCGCGTTCGCGTGCAGCATTCACAACCGCTGCCGCCAACGGATGTTCACTTGCCTGTTCCAAACTCGCAGCCATCGCTAACAATTCATCCTCCTTCAACCCTTCGCCCCGTCGCCCTGTCGCCCCGTCAATTTGAATCAAGCGCGGCTGGCCTTCGGTCAGCGTACCCGTTTTATCAAACACGAGCGTCGTGACTTTATGCAGCGTCTCCAGCGCTTCAGCGTTTTTGATGAGTACGCCCGCGAGCGCGCCGCGTCCGGTGCCGACCATCACCGACATCGGCGTAGCCAGCCCCAACGCGCACGGGCAAGCGATGATCAGCACGGCGACAGCATTGACTAGCGCATAAACCAAACGCGGCTCTGGCCCCAGCCAAGCCCACAGCGCAAACGTAAGCAACGCGATCAATATGACCAACGGCACGAACCACGCGGCGACGGCATCGGCGAGGCGCTGAATCGGAGCGCGGCTGCGTTGAGCTTCGCTGACCATTTGCACGATGCGCGCGAGCAGGGTTTCGTCGCCTACGCGGTCGGCGCGCATGACGAAGCTGCCCGTGCCGTTGAGCGTACCGCCCGTGACTTTGTCGTTCGCGCCTTTTTCAACGGGCAGCGGTTCGCCCGTGAGCATGGACTCGTCGAGTGAACTATGGCCCTCGAGAATGACGCCGTCGGTGGGAACCTTTTCGCCCGGACGTACGCGCAAACGGTCGCCGCGTTTGACGTGTTCGAGCGGAATATCGGTTTCGCTGCCGTCTGCATTCACGCGCCGCGCGGTCGGCGGGGCCAATCCCAACAGCAGTTTCAGTGCATCTGAAGTTTGCGCACGGGCACGCAACTCAAGCATCTGGCCTAACAGCACCAACGTAACAATAACAGCGGCGGCTTCGAAGTAGACGGCGACTGTGCCGCCGTGTCCGCGCAACGAAGCCGGAAAAGCATCGGCAAACAACGTCGCCGCCAAGCTATAACCAAACGCTGCGCCGGTGCCGAGTGCGATGAGCGTGAACATGTTCGGCGAACGATTGACAATAGATTGCCAGCCGCGTTGAAAGAATAAGGCTCCACCCCACAGCACGACGGGCGCGCTCAAGATGAATTGCAGCCACGTCACGACGCGATGACCGAGCGCGTGATGAATTGGCTGACCCGGCAGCATTTCTGACATTGCCAACAGGAACACCGGAATTGTGAGCGCAAGGCTCACCCAAAAGCGGCGGCGCATTTCAGCGAGTTCGGGGTTCTCTTGCGTGAGCGTTGCGAGCGAAATCGTTTTGGGTTCGAGCGCCATGCCACACTTGGGGCATATGCCGGGGCCGATTTGCACGACTTCAGGATCCATCGGGCAGGTGTATTCAACATCCAAAGGCATCGCTTGCTTGTGGGTCGAATGCAGCACGGCCTCGGGGTCGCGGCTAAATTTTTCGAGACAGCGCGGATTGCAGAAGTAATACGTCGTGCCTTCGTGTTCGTGCTTGCCAGCGGCTGTGACGGGGTTGACCTTCATTCCGCACACGGGGTCGGTGTGCAGTTCGATTTGCATTACCGGCAACGCTTTGCCTTTGGGTTGTAACTGAACGAGGTTGTTCATACGACAAAAACTTTGCGCAAGGTATCAGTGTCGAGATTGCCGCCGCTCATGATGTTTACGACGGTTTGGCCCCGCCATTCATCGCGGCGTTGAAAGGTCGCCGCCGTCGCCGCTGCGCCCGCGCCTTCAGCCATCTGATGGGTAGCGCGCCACAATAGGCGAATGGCGGCGGCGATTTCTTCGTCACTGACGAGGATGATTTCGTCTACGCCGCGTTGCCCTACGCCTTTAATGATTTCGAAGGGCAACTCAGCGGGACGGCTGGTAGCAATGCCGTCGGCAAACGTGTTGGAAGTTTCAGTCGTGACGAGGTGTCCGGCTTTCCACGAAAGGTAATAGCTCGGTGCATTGGTGGCTTGTACGCCGTAAATCTTGGTATGCGGCGACAATGCGCGAAAGGCGGTGATGACGCCGCACAAGCCGCTGCCCATGCCGATGGGTACGCAAACGGCGTTAATGGTGAGGCCGCGTGATTTCGCGGTCTCGATGATCTCAAGGGCGTAAGTGCCTACGCCGTGGATGAGGTGTTCGTGCGCGGAATGAATAAAGTAGAGATTCTCTGCCGCTGCCAAACGGTCAGCTTCTTCAACTGATTCAGCGAAGTTCGCGCCGTGTTCAATGAGACGCGCGCCTTGCGCTCGCATCGCGGCGTTTTTCTCGGCGTTGTTGCCGTGCGGTACGACAATGGTTGCGCTAACGCCATAACGCGCCGCCGCCACCGCGATAGATTGTCCGTGATTGCCCCGCGTTGCGCTGACGACACCACGCCCCGCATGTTCGCGGGCGAAGTGATGCATGAAATTCAAGCCGCCGCGCACCTTGAACGCACCCGTCGGCAAATGGTTTTCGTGCTTGAGCCAAACGTTTAAGCCGAGGGCTTCGTTGAGCAGCGGATAATCAGCCAACGGCGTCGGCATCATGGTTTGATAAACGATTTCACGCGCGGCTTCGATGCCCGCCAGCGAAACGGATGTAGGTAAAGTTTCCATGCGTATTGCCTCTTTACCCAGCAGAGTAGCGCAAATTCATGCCGTGGCAAACGCCATTGCCTCGCCTATCATCAGTTTTGCGGGCTTCTCGCAAGAAACTTTTTATCTCACAGCACTAGCGACCGTTTTGGGTAAGGCGGCATTGCCCAAACTCTCAAGCTGAATGCGTATCGTAGTTTCGCCGTTGACATTAACGGTGACTTCGGGGCCAGCAGGGTATGGTTTCACCTTCATCACGAAGGCTACGGACATGTTTTGGCGTAGGTCAGGCGGTAAGAGAGCGGGGTTCACAGGCAACTTGCTGGAGAAAGTGCCTTTGACATCAGAACTCACTAACTGCGCGCCTGGCGGCAAGGGCGTCGTGAATCCGCTCACCTGTACGGAAGAAGTTACGGACAGATATTTTTCCTGTCCGATGGTCGTTACGCTATCGAGTTTGGCCGTGCCGCGAATGTTTTGCGGCGCGACGCTGACTTTTACACGACGCATACCTGTCACAGCTTTCTGTTTGTCTACGGGCCAGCTTTCGCCGACGGCTTTGGGCGTAGCCGGTTCGAACATTTCCATATCCCGCATATCGTCTACATTCAGGTGTACCAAATGTTCGAGCATTTCGCGCACGGCTTCTGCCACGCGCCGCCCTTTGACGTAAAAGTTGACCTTATCACCTTCGACCGCAGCGGTCACAACCGTACCTTTCGGCAAAATCGTTTGCGTTGCACCGCCCGTGGTCTTGAGGCATTTCTCAACCACGAAAGATTCTTTTTGGGCAATTCCTTTGGCGCTGACTTTGAGTACTGTGACAACGGCAGCCAGCTCGGTCACAGAGGTTTTCAGATCATCTTGCAACACACTGCCGAGCGCAGAGGCTTGGCTGCGGATTTTTTCGTCCTGCTTGGCTGCCAGTCGGAACTGCGCGCCGACTTTATCTGGTTCGTTAAATTTGACTTGGTATTTTTCAGGCGCAGGCAAAATCACTTTAGACGTAACAGGCGCTACCGTCCGTGGGGATTGCGCAAAAGTTGACAACGAAAGAATTGCGATAACCGCAAAAGTAAGGCGAAAGGATAGGTATTGCATGGTGAAAAGCTCCAGAGTTGGGGGTTGCGGCTCAAGCTAATGAAAAGCCTGAAGCCAGACAAAGAGTTTTCGTGGGCGAGTTGGGCGTTTGTCGGTTGAGGTGGGAATCCAAAAGCGGCGGGTCTGTGTCCTGAGCGTTTCAAAACAATTAACACGACCGATCAACACGGCAACGCGCTCACAAAGTAAGCCAGGTTCATTGCCACGCCAAGTTTTATTTTCGACGCCCCTTTCGACACACCTTTTCAAATAGACAGCGCACCGACCATTACCAAAGATTTGTGTCATCGCAATACTTATCACAATCCATTACGGATTCGGCACGAGGCGAGGCCTTAAACTGGCAAGTCTCTGTCCTCATTTTGTAAGAATCTAGCCTTACTGAGCCAGATTGCATCCGGCCTTTTTCACGAAAGACAGTGTAGTGATTAGAGTTCTAGTGCTTTCAGCACATAGGACAAGAAATTGTTTGAGACTTCGCAACTTGTAGCTTTATTTAACGAGAGGCTTTGTCTATAATGCCCAACGTCCCGCGAGGATGAAAGGTTCTCCTTCACATTTTCAGGCCTAACAAACCTCGCAAGTGGCTATTTTTATCATCGCCGCTGCATTCCTTCAGCGATTTTTGAGGAAGTATCCCCTCCCCGCGTTGTTCATACGCGCTTCTGACTTGGGCATCTCTGATTTGCGTTCTGCCGATCAAGCCAAGTGGAAGAAATCACGAATTAGTCATTGTCATTTTATTGCGTATCGCTCGCTTGTGGTAATGTGCGCCCTGTGGGCAGCCTGCGGGCGGATTACGATGTATTTGTGCGAGCAATCGCACGGTAAGCCTTGCGCGCAGCGTACGCGCAAAACTGTAGCTGGTAATAAAGGACAGCGTTAAGCTGCCAGATAGTAAATTCGGCATTGCCACTTTTCTAATCATTGAGATGTGGGAGATGTGGGAGATGTGGGAGATGTGGCTGCTGGCGTAAAAAGGTCTGGTACGAGGTAAAGGTGGCGTTTGCCTGTTTCGCTTTAACGAAATGCGCAAGCGTGGTGTCAATAGGTGGTTCGGGATGTGCCAGCGACGTCTTTAATAGACTCTTTCGGATAGACTCTATGCGCGGCTGGTGTTTTCCCGAAAAAGGTGTGCCTCAAGACCGTTTCTTCGCAAACGGCTCGAAGCCCTCCTGCTGCTTAAAACTTTGTCTGCTTTTTGCGAACGCCGTCCGAGGTAAAGCCTCGGCAAACGGTTCGCAGTTTTAGGTGCCAGAAGTTATGTCGAGGAGAAACCTGAGCGTGAGTGAAACTCCGCGCCGCGAGAAAAATTGGACGCTCAACGCCAATTCGTTTGATCGCCTGTTACAGGGCTTGAACGAAAATCGGGAAATTGCCGGTGAAGAATACGAACACCTGCGCAAAGTGTTGGTCAATTTCTTTGACTGGCGCGGTTGCACTTTCCCTGAGGACTTGGCTGACGAGACCTTCAATCGCGTAGCCCGTCGCATTGATGAAGGCGAAGAAATTCGCAACCTGCCTGATTATTGTTATGGCGTCGCCCGTCGGCTGGCGCTCGAAGTGTTGCCCAAACAAAGCAAACAGGAAGACGAACCACCTGAGTTCGAGCATTTATCGGCTCCTGTCGAAGACGTGGATGAGCGCCGTAGCCGGGAAGAGATGTATGAATGCTTTGAGCATTGCCTCAGCCAACTCAACGCTGAAAACCGCGAGTTGGTGATTCAGTATTATCAAACCGAAAAACGCGCCAAAATTGACAATCGCATTGCGCTCGCCAATCAACTGGGCGTAAGCCTCAACGTGCTGCGCGTCAGGGTTTATCGGCTGCGCGCTTCGCTGGAAGATTGCATCAGCAAACGGTTGCAGGAAAAAGCCGATCAGCGTGCCAAAGCGCAAAAAGCCCGCTTGAGAAAACCGTAGCCAAAAAACGCCAAAGGGGCTAACAGAACAGGGTCTATTCATTTTCGCGTGCGCAACGGGTTTTCCCATCAATGCAACGGGGCGATGCTCAAGAGATCAACGCTTTACGACGTTTCGTTCATGAGAACTGTGTTGCAAGTTCGAAAATGAATAGACCCTGGCTAACAGAATTGACAGAATCACGGGCTGCCGCCAAGCTATACCCGTGCCTTTTGACCGTCAGGCTCGCCCGGCCTGACGCTGTTGCCCAAATTCCCCGAAAAAAATGACTCGAACGGGTTTAAGCTCGTAATAAATTGGCAATAAATTCACCTGACAGTAGCGAAAGACCAAAACGCGGCAAAGGCGAGACTGTCGCGTGGTGAAGTGATAGGCGAGACAATCAGATAGATAGTTAAAATACGTTACCCCAAATAACACTTTCGCAACGCAAGCTGTAAACTAAATAATTCCAGAATCGGCAATTACAAAACCGTCCGGCACTGAACCGGCAGACTTCGTGGGAAGCCAGAGTAGGTACATGACTGTGAAAGCGCGAGCCAAAGAAAATCAGTCCATCATGGACTATTTGCTGGGTCTGTCTTCCGACATAGAACAGAGCCAAATTGAAACCCGTTACTTCCGCGATCAATCGTTTTATGAAGAGGTTTTACTTCATGAAGACGAGTTGATTTGCGATTACCTCAGCAACGAGTTGCCGCTGGATGAGCGTCGTCGCTTCGAGCAGCATTTCATGCAATCGCCACATCGGCGCAAAAAGCTCCAATCAACCCGCAAGCTCATGGCCTACCTCGCCGATCAGGCGGGGGAAGGCCAGTTCATCACGGCGCATAAAAGGCAGCCGCAAGCAACGACTCCTTCTAATGGATGGCTCGATTATCTGGGCGGCTTGCTCGTACCCAAACTCAGTTTTGGCCGAATGCTGGCAGCTACTGCGCTCTTGCTGGTGTGCGGTTTTGGGCTGACAACTTACATTGCGGGACTGCGGCAAAATCTACGCCAAGCAGAGAATGAACGCTTCGCCTTACAACGTCAGGAACAGGAATTACGCGGCACGACGCTGCGCCAGCAGGCCGAAGCCACCGCCAAGCGCGATGAGGCTGCCAGCCTTTCAGAATTGGTAGCAAGCGGCGCAAATTCTTTGAGCGCCTCAATGGAACGCCCTGTGGCTACGCCTGCCCTCAAACTCACGCTGGCTACGGCACGCAGCGCTGCGAATCCCGCTGAAATCAAGCTGCCACGCGTGGCACAAACGATTCCGCTGGCGTTAGTGCTGCCAGCTTTAGTGCTGGAAGATCGAGCCGCTGAAGCGAGTCGTTACGTCATCAAGATGCGCGCCACTGAGATGAACTCTCCGACTTGGCAATGGGAAGCGACCGCGCAAAACGGGCAGGTTTTACTAGAGATTCCTACGGCAGGCATTGCGCCGGGTTTATACAGTCTGACCCTCGCGCGCGTTATCAATCCAGTCCAAAATCAAGCTCAACCCAACGAATTTGCGGGTGAACTATTCCTGCGTATAAGCCGTCCATAAACTTCTATTGACGGCTGGCAACCCAGCGTCAGCAAACAAACTTTTTCCATTCACGTAACGTTTCTCCAATCCCTTCACTCCAAAGCGTCTGTGGATTTTCAGGAACTGGATTTCGTCCGATGAGGGTTTCGTCGCGCAGAGATTCAGGTGGTACGTTTTTCCTGTAACAAAATCGGCGGCGGCACTTTTTACTGGGCTTTCGAGCAATGAGCCGTCGCGTGAATTCGTTACTCGGCAAAATACACCGCAATGATCGCAAGGGGCTGGATCTGACAGATCGCCCCCTTGCTTATTTTCTTGACCGCGAAAGCTGTCCAGCACGCTTCGCCTTCGTCACAGACCCGCAAAGCACACGGCCTGCTGTTGAAGCCGTCACAGAAGTCCCTTCTTCCCACTGCCTCGCTTTTCAAGGCAGTTTCCGCCACCGCGCTCCAAATACGCGTTGGTGTCCCGTCCTTACATTTTCTAACCCGCACAGAACGGCCCGCACGGAACGGCGCTGTAATTACCGGAAACTATTATGAGACCAATGCCCAGCACGATTGTCCAAGCAGTACGCATTCTTTTGATTGACGATCAAGTGATCGTACGCGAAGGCCTGCGACTGTTACTCGAATCCCAAACCGGCCTGACCGTCGTCAGCGATGCAGCCACCGCGAGGGAAGCCGTCGAACAAGCGCGCAGCTCGCAACCCGATGTAATCCTGCTTGATCTCGACTTAGGCGACAGTCACGGTCTGTCTTGCCTGACCGAACTGCTCGAAGTCGCACCAAAAGCCAAAGTGCTGATTCTGACAGGGGTTTATGATCTTGAAGTTCACCACGCTGCCATCAGCAGCGGGGCGATGGGCATCGTGCGCAAGCTCGAAGCCGGTGACGTGCTGGTCAAAGCCATCCGCAAAGTTTCTGCCGGAGAAGTCTGGCTCGATGGCGTCTTGATGGCACGCGTTCTCAGCGACCTGTGGACCGCCCGTACGCAAGGCGCTGAAGAAAATGGTCACAGCAACGGAAACGGTGTTTCAGATAAGGACCGCAAAGTCGCTGAAATGTGGCGTCCAAAAAACTCTGGCTCGGATGAATACGAAGCCGTCAAAATTGCCCGCCTGACCGAACGCGAACGAGAAGAGGTCACGCTGATCGGCGAAGGCTTGCGTAACCAGCAAATCGCTGACCGCCTGTGCATCAGCGTCATCACGGTACGCCACCACTTGTCTTCGGTATTCTCAAAACTCGAAGTTGGCGACCGCTTTGAACTCGCCATCTATTCCTATCGCCACGGATTAGCCAAGCCCCCCATGTAATTCGGCACGGACTTCGTCACTGTAGCGAAACACGCATTCTCAATCTCGAGCCAGAAAGCCATAATCGGCCTTCTGGCTCGTGTTGTTTCCCTTTCAATGCATTTGAGTGAAAGCTGCCAAGAAACTGTTTTGTCTTGGCCTTAACAATTCCCCCACAACGTAGATTAGCTCACGAATATGTAGCGTTTACCGACCTTTTACCAAGCACATCAATGCTATCTAAAGCGGCATAGGCGCAATTACCCACTTGATTTGAAAATAAAATAGTCACGCATAACGATGCGCTCGCGGGCGAAACTAAGTAAATTAGCCATCGTCAGAAACGCCTACGAGCTTGGTAACACTTGAATTGAACATATAGTTCGACATTTTTCGGCCTTGTCCAATCTAAGGTAAAGGCTTGTTCCAGGTGAGTATGCTTGGCGTATTGAATCAGGATCGGATGCTTCGTTAGCAGGAAGTTTTCGTGGTCATCTAACTAAGCGGTGATGATTTGGTGGAATTGGCAAGTGCTCCGGCAGACCGTTAGCCCAGCCTAGCGCTTCTTTTTGATAGTGGTTAAGACGAATTCCCCTTCTCGTTATTCCCCATCGGTATTCTCCGCTTAATTCAGACACCTGATTAGAATTATTTTTTGCTGGAACAACGAGGATTTTCTCAATGCTATTTTTCGCGTTACCCATTACTGAACCATTCTGGCTGCTGCTGGCAGGCCTGCTTTTTCTAGTATCCGCTTCGTTCCTTCAACTTAGACTGGCGCGTAAAGATAAGGTCGAGAGCAGTGAAGTTGAGTAATGCTGGTGTCTCAGTGATAGCTTAAGCACGCAGAATTTTTTCTGTAACACAAGAAACTTAATCAGTTAGTAAAGAGGTGATAGGATGGCGAGTTTCCGGCCCCGCAGTTTAGGCGATTTTGGAGCCATTTTGTGGCAGCGTAAGTGGTTGTTTATTTTAATATCGCTTGCGATGTTGCAGGCAACATTCCTGGTAGCTCGCACCGTACCGAATATCTATGAAGGTCGTGCGCAAGTCGCCGTGATGATTAAACCCGGCGATGACACAGGGTCATTAAGTTCGCAAATTTCTGCGCTGCAAAATCGCACTTTGAGCCGTGAGTTGCTCGCGCCGCTGATCACCAAACAAGGGCTGGCCAATCCAGGCGAAGATTTAGACACAGCTGCCACGCGCTTACGCAATGCAATCAAGGTCGAGATGAAATTGCGGGCCTTTTATCCCGAATTTCCTGAAACGATCACCATTACTTACCGGCACACTGACCCGAAAAAGGCTGAAGCAGTAGTCGCACATATTCTTTCGCATTTCACGCAAACCAACGAAAACTTGCGACAACAATCCATGACGCAAATTCGGGAAGTTGATCAGGAGCTCCGCGAGTTAGTAGGTTCGCTGAGCCGAATCTCAGCGTCGCGTAACTCCGTCAGCCAAAATAGCGCCGTCGCCGCCATCGAAGACCCGCGCATCTTACGTCGCCAGTTACTTTCTGAAATTAACGTATTAAACGACAAACAATTTTCGCTGGAACGCCAACTGGCTTTGCAAACCAAACAAATCAGCGAGCAACGGTTACTGGCACAAAACGCTCCGGCAATTCAAGGCGGCGTCACCGCGACAACCTCTTACGGTTTCATGCTGGCGGAAAAAGCCCGCCTTGAGGCGGTCGTAAAAGATTATCGTGAGCAATATACCAAAGATAATCCGAAGCTGAGACTAGCCGAAAAACAACTAACCGAAGTAACTGATTCGGTCATAGGTCTCGAAAAAACCTCCGGGGCCGCGTCGGCTAAGAATGCCACCCCGGAAGTACGCGAATTACGTGGAATGGAGCGCGAATTCGAGAAGGCGCAAACCGAGCTCGACCTTACCAAACGCAGCCTGGAAGCCAAACGGCATGAACTCGCAGGCTTGTCGGCAACCTTACCAGCTTCAGTGACGAATAGTGGGCAAAGTGCCGAAGCCCAAGCGACCAGTTCCGGCGAATATGAGCGACTGAGCAAACGTTATTTCTGGCTGATGGATCGCAAGGATTCGCTCGACAAGGCGCTCACCAATTTAAGCGAAGGTTCGAGCGTCAACCTGTTCAAGATGATTGATCCGGCTTATGTGTCGGAACAACCGGTCGCTCCCAACAAGCTGATCTTACGGCTCTTGTGTTTGGGGATGGCACTCGGAACCGCGTTGCTCACCGTAGCCTTCATCGAAGCACGCCACTTTTTCCGCATCGAAGACGAAAGAGATGTCGAATACTTCCTGGGCGCTCCAGTCGTGGGGTTAATTCCTGAAACACTGACACCAATCGAAAACAGCCGGGTGCGCCGCCAGCGAATGACCCGCAACGCAATGGTCGTCGCCCTCGTGGTCGTCTTAATCCCGACGGTAATGTTCGCGCTGAAACAAAGCGGCTTGTTCACCATCATTGGCAGCAAATAAAACAGAAGTGATTCGCTCGGCTTTCCGAGTAACTAAATAAACGTAAATAATTACCATGCAATACGCGAATTCTGACGCAACTCAAACGCCCACAGTCGAGCCCCGCACGAATAATGGCTATGGTGAAGCTGTGAACACTGAGTACTTCAATGGGCAGGCAATGGCAGCACAACCTTCATTACTCGCGCGCACTCCGCAAGAGCGTCGCGCCACCGCGAAACTCGACTATTACAAAAAGCTCGCGGAGTTACAGCAAATGAACCTCGAATTCGGGCGCAACATCCGCGAGGCACAACACCAAACCCGGCAAACACAAGAATCTGTCGGCAAACTTTCCGGCCAGTTGAATAACAAAGGGGCCAGCGAAAATAGTTCACACCCGCTCACCGCGGCGTTCCATGTAGCAACTCAAAGTAATGGCCAAAGTGCTGGGCAAAACAATGGCAAAAGCAATGGCTCGTCGCCCAACGGAACGGCTCGCCCAGCGTTGGCTGCCATTGAGTTACCGACGCTAACCAAACCCTTGCCGCAACATGAACGAGTTACCGCCTCGCTGGATTTCAACCGGCTGATGGAGATGCAACGTCATTACGACGAAGCGCATGGACGTTTGCCACAGGCTGAAGCATTAATCAGCCAGCGTGAAAACGGCAATGGCAACAAGAAAGCACTTCCCTCGCAGGCTCAAGCCGTCGCGCTTTCAATCGAAGACCGGCTGGCAGCGAGCCTGCTCGAAGCTCCCGCGCCGCGCCTGCCCTTGCGTGAAAGCGTTGAGAGAGAAGCGCGCAAGCTCACCCCCGTGCAACCACAAGCCTTGCCGGAAGCGCAGGCACGTCGTTCGATGAGCGACTTAGAACGACGTGTAACTTCCAATCCGGCGGCTCATTACAGTCTCGAATCAACACAGGCGTTGCAGCAACGCCAGAAAACTGATGCCGTATCAACTGTCATATCAGGGCGCACGGCGCAATCGCTGGATCGCCCAAGTCTCTCGTCAGAACGCGTGCGGGAAGCGTTGCTTGACCCCACGCGCATTGATCCGCATCTAATTTCGCTATCCGACCTGAACCCACGCGCCGCTAAATATTATGATCAAGTCGCCGTCTCATTGATCGCTATTTCTTACAAACGCTTATTGAAACGAGTACTCATCACCTCGGCCTTGCACGGCGAGGGCCGCACCAGCGTGGCACTGAATCTCGCGGGGGCGTTGGCGCGGGCGCGGCAACGTGTTCTCGTCGTTGATTGCGACTTGCTCAATCCGTCGGTCTTGCGCTTGCTGGGACTCGACGCGCCCGTCGGCTTAAGCGAAGCCGTACGCCGTAATTTAAGCCCAAACGCCGCAACGCTGCGTGTGCAGCCGGCAGCTTTCAACCTGTTGCCAATGCGCGAAAAAGTTTCGCATTCGGCTGAGTTACTGGCATCGCCACGCTTTCACGAACTCATTCAAATGTGCGAAGCCGATTACGACTTCGTGTTATTCGACTCTTCGCCGTTGCTCGAAAGCCCTGACGCTAACTTACTCGCCGGGCTTACGGACGCGACGTTAATGGTAATACGCCCCGGTTATTCGACTACCCAACAAATGGCGAAAGCCGTTTCACTGTTTAACGAAAAAGATATTTGCGGCGTGGTGTTAAACCGTGTCGGTGATTAACTAAAATTACTAACTTAACTCTCTTAACCATAACGCATCGTTACCGTTAAGCTGAACTAAGGTTCATTCGTTACATTTTGACTGGAGCATCCCTAAACCATGCGAGCAAAGCACTGGAAACGTACCTTTCTGTTAGTGCTATTTGAAAGTGGCCTGATTTATCTTTGCGGTTTGGGGGCGTCGCTCATCCGCTTTCGCGCAGATGCCTGGGACGAACTCATCGGCAAACAGGGCTGGCTGAAACTCATCGTAGCTTTGGCGGTCGTGCAAGGCGCATTTTACCTGTTCGACTTGTACGATTTCGGAATGATTCGCCGGTTGAGTATTTTAGCCTTACGCATCGTACAAGCGCTGGGGTTAGCCGCGATGGTTTTAGCGGCGCTGTTTTACGCCTTGCCGTTTATGTTACTCGGACGCGGCGTAGTGTTCGTGCATTTTCTGTTAATGCTTACGGTGATGACCGGCTGGCGACTAATCGCGCGTTGGTGGCTTCGCAGCCCACTATTCGCCGAAAAAGTCATGATTTTGGGTACGGATAGCCACGCCATCGAACTCGCGCGTGAATTGCTGCAACGGCGCGAAGCGGGTTATGAAATTATCGGGTTTATCGGTAACGACCCTGAGTTAATTGGGAAAAGCCTGATTAACCCCAGCGTCGTAGGTATAATGGATGACCTTGAGAGCCTGGTGCGTCACCACAATGCCGACCGCGTTATTGTGGCGCTGCCAGACCGGGGCGACACTTTTCCGCTCGACCCTTTGCTTAACTTGAAATGGCGCGACGAGGTGACCGTAGAGGATTGGGCTCCTTTTTATGAAAGCCTGACCGGAAAAGTCAGCGCAGAACAATTACAGCTAAGCCAGTTAATTTTTTCTGATACCCGTTCTTTGCGGAGCTATCGCCGGTTACGTCGCATAGCGGATGTGGCTATTGCAGCCTTCGGACTTTTCGTAACTTCACCGTTGATGTTACTCACGGCAATTTTGATCAAACTCGAATCGAAAGGGCCGGTGTTTTATTCGCAGGAACGCGTCGGGTTGCACGACCGTCCGTTTCGTATCATCAAATTCCGTTCGATGCGCACCGATGCAGAAAAAAATGGGACAGCCGTGTGGGCGAGTAAAAACGACCCGCGTGTCACTCGCGTAGGCCGCTTTATTCGTAAAACGCGCATAGACGAGTTACCGCAATTCATCAACGTGTTGCGCGGCGAAATGGGCATCGTCGGACCGCGGCCTGAACGCCCGCAATTCGTTGAACAGTTAGAAAAACAAATTCCTCATTATTCGCAGCGGCATTTGGTAAAACCCGGCATCACGGGTTGGGCGCAGGTTCGTTACCCTTACGGCGCTTCAGTGGAAGACGCGCGGATGAAGCATCAATACGACTTGTATTACATAAAAACCCAATCGTTGTTGCTGGATATTGTCGTCCTATTTGAAACATTGCGAGTAGTTTTGTTTGGCCGCTTTGGCCGCTAATAAAAATTTTACGAGTTATTTTGCAAAAAATGAAAACATTTTTTTCCATACAAGCTACAGCGGCCTTGGCATTGACCACGGCCTTGCTGTGGCAAAGTTCGGGGGTAGGTAATGTGCTTGCACAAACGCCGTCTGCCTCCGTCAACAGCGGGGCGCAAGCGGCTCGGGGGGGATCGCTTGCGACTCCCGCTGTTGTTAACGAGTTATCCAGTTTGAAACCGGCGATTGCACGTGGGAATCAATCGTCAGTTTCAGCGGAGCAGGCGCAGACAACCTGGGGGGGAATGTCTGCGCCTGCTTCAACCTTTTATGCTAATTTTGCTAAGGGTCGTGTTGGCAGGAAACCTTCCGGTACTAAACCCGGGCGACAACCGCAAAAACCTGCCGCTGAAGCTCCCTCCAAAGTAACTGAAGTAACTAATCCATCTACCGGCCCGGCGACCAAAGAAGTACCTAACACCGACGACGGTCAGGCTTATGAGTTACTCTACGAAAATTTTCATCGCACTTATCGGTTGGGACCCGGCGACGAAGTAGCGGTGCGCGTGCGGTTACAACCCGATTATTCCATCGAAAAAACCAAAATTTCGCCTGATGGGCGACTTTTTCACCCTTTGACTGGTGATATGGCCGTAGGCGGACTGACGGTTGACCAACTCACCAAACGTCTGACGCAGGATTTGGCAAAATATATTCGCAATCCTGAGGTCAGCGTGCATTTGCTGGAAGCGAAAAGCGCCAAAGTAGGCGTGTTAGGCGAAGTAGGCCATCCGGGTATTTTAGTGATGAACGAGCCGATGACGGTGCTGGATGCGATTACACAATCCGGCGGATTTGCCCGCACAGGAAAAAGCAGCAAAGTTACCCTGGTTCGACAAGCTAGAACTGGTCGCATGCAGCTTTTATCTGTCAATGTGAAACGCATTCTCGCGGGCCAGGCCGATGTCGAAGAAAATTTACCGTTACAACCGGGCGATACTGTGATCGTACACGGTAATATGATGAAAAAACTCGAGTACGTCACCGCCACTATGGGATTTACTCAATTTCTGGCCTTTCTGACGCTGGCGCGTCGGTAACAAGCCTGCGTGCGTACCTCGATTCGATTTTATTCCTCCCTACACTCCACGCGTTACGGTGCAAGGTGCTGGTAACAAAAATGCAGTGTTAACTCAACAATAGTTATATCAGCTAATAAATGAGTTACGCTACTTTTTTTAAAATTTGCAACCTATGGCAGGCAAGCTGTCGATCATGTTTTGCCCCCATAGGTGTTTTTGGAATGTAGCCTCCCCATCTGCATTCTGAACGTAAACGTGTTTCGCTCCCCTCTGCGTTGCGAAACCCCCATCACCAAGAAGTAACTAGGCTTTCTGAAAAAAAACAATGAAAAACAATGAACTGTTTCTCAAACCAGCGATGAACGGATTACACGACCCGAATGTTTGGGAAGGAACGACTGTCACCCCTCATCAAACTACTCCGGCGACTCCTCACACGACGGCCTTCCGCCCGACGACGACCATAGACACAATGGTCGCTGCCGCTAACGGCAATCTTCCGGCTTGGCGCAGCAGCAAAGCTGTACGCCACCCCAATGAAAGCACGCCGCTGGCGAAACTTGTCCGGCAACGCCTGAGTGAGATGGGCATACGGCAATCGGAATTTTGCCGTGCACATCGTTTCGATCAGGGCTTGCTTTCCAAAATTCAAAATTCGGTAATCACCAATTTGAGCCTCGAAAGCGTGCTACGCCTTTCGGTTGGGCTGTCAGTGCCACCCGAAAAGCTATTGGCACTGGTTGACCGCATGGACCTGCACGACTTAGTACTGCAAGCCTATGATGTCGAATTTGCGGCGAGAAAAGCAGAAAACGGTTAAAAAATAGTAGGGAAAATTCAGGGAAAAGCACGGCTAAGTGCGTAACGTTGCCCGACTTGCTTCACTCAAGTTATCCGAAGTTTTTTTTCAAACGGATAGCATCTGTGACAAGTCGGGCGACTTAGTGAATGCGCCTCTTATGCTAAATAGTCGTGAGAACGAGCGTCGCCAGCACGGCACGGGATAATGATCCGATCCATCTCCACAACATGGTTTTTCTGCCTAATACAGCGAACGTGGTTAGGTTGGCTGCGAGCGGCAAGAATGGCATCCCCATATGTTAAAGAAAACTGTACTTGATTTAATGCGCATCACCGGAGCCTTCGCCCCTTTTCGTCTGGCGAACCGCTCTAAGGTGTTGATTTTGACCTATCACCGTTTCAGCGCTGACACCGCTGAATACAAAACCTCTGCGCAAGCCTTCGCCGATCATCTGGAATACCTGACCGAGCATTATCGCATTTTGCCGTTGAGCCAAATCGCCGATTGCCTGGCAACTGGCAAGACCTTGCCGCTCGGTACGGTGGCGATCACGATTGACGACGGCTATCAAGATTTTTACGACGTAGCTTATCCGCTGCTGCTCAAGTATCGCGCTCCTGCCACCTTATTCGTCGCCACCGATTTCGTAGACCAAAAGGGCTGGCTATGGACGGACAAGATGCGTTACCTCACGGCCCACACCGCGCAGGCCGAACTCAATGTGACGGTCAGCGGGCGCACAGTGCGGGCCCCTTTCACGACCCCGCTCGCGCGTCGTAATGCGGCAGATAAAGTGACGGCTATTCTCAAAGCACTGCCCAACCACCAAAAAGAAGAAACGCTCAAACAACTGGCGGCGACTTTGAGCGTCGTGTTACCGGCGGTTCCGCCGAAAGAATACGGTGCCGTTACCTGGAAGCAAGCGCGCGAAATGGATGGCGAAGGCATAGAGATCGGTTCGCACACGGTCACGCATCCAATTCTGGTTAATACCACGGACGAGCAGTTGCGCTTTGAAATGTCGCAATCGCGCGCGCGCTCAGAAGAGGCGCTCGGACGGCAGGTGTCTTTGTTCTGTTATCCCAACGGACGCAACGATGCGCGCGTGCAGCAGGCAACGGCGCAAGCCGGTTATCGCTGCGCCGTGACCAATTCGCACGGGATGAACACCTTGCACACGCCGCTGTTGGGCTTACGCCGCATCGCACCTGAACCCGATCTGGCTCATTTCGTGCAAAGCACCAGCGGGTTCGAAGAAGTCAAAGCCACTTTGCGCAATGGCTGGCAACAAACGCTGGTTGAACAAGCCGCCGCGGCAGCCGTGGCACCACAACTCTTTGTGGGGCAAGTCAAACAAGTATGACTGCGCCGTTGAAAACAGAAGTGGCGACACAACCCGAAACCACGCTGGAGAATGTGGATAGCTTTGCTACGCGCACGATGTGGCTGTCGGTAGCGCGGTTGAGCGCGCTGGTGTTGTCGTTTCTTTTGCCGTTCTTGCTCGCGCGGCGGTTGAGCAATACGGATTTCGGTCTTTACAAACAAGCCTTTCAGGTGCTGACCACCGGCGTGTCGTTGCTGGGTCTGCAAGTAAGCGGCGGACTCTATTCGTTCATTCCCCGCTTCCCCGAAAAGAAAGCACAGGTGGCGTTGAACGCCGTGGCTTTTTACGCGCTGATCGGCGGCGCGGTCGCGTTGTGGTTCACGCTGTGGCCGCAATGGATCGAAAGCGCCTTTCACGACGGAGCCTTGCTCACGCCCGTGATGCCGTGGATCGGCCTGACGATTTGCTTATGGCTCATCGCATCGGCCTTTGAAAGTTTGATGATCGCCGACAACGACGTGCGGCGCGCGGCGGTGATAGCGGTCGTGTTGCAAATCATTAAAACTGGCTTCCTGTTAGCGGCTGCATTTTTAAGCGGCAGCATTCGCACAATGGTGCTGGCGGCAGTCGCGTTCGGCGCGGCGCAATGCCTGATGTTTGCGCTCTATCTGTGGCGGCGTTACGGACGGTTTTGGCAAGCGCCCGACTTGGCGCTGTTCCGCTTGCAGTTGGCAAATGCGTTGCCTTTCGGATTGGGCGCGTTCGCGTTTAGTTGGCAATACGACCTGCACAACTATTTCGTAGGGCATTACTTCAGCGCGGCAGATTACGGCATTTACGCTAACGGATGTTTTCAACAGCCGCTGTTGCTGGTGCTGCTTGACGCGATGGATACGATCATGATGCCCGAAATCGCGCGGCTCGATCAGGCCGGCAAACGGCACGAGATCGGCGAACTGTGGTTACAGGCGGTTCGCACGATGGGAATGTGTTTTATTCCGGCCTGTGTGGTGATGTTCGTGTTGCGTAACGAATTGATCGTTGGGCTGTATTCCGAAAAGTTTGCCGCTTCAGTGCCGATTTTCGCGGTGACGTTGTTGAACACTTTGCTGCTCTTTAATTTCACGACGGCGGTGATGCGCCCGTTCGACGACATGAAATTTTTCCGCACCAAACTTTACCTGTGCCTGATGCCGGTGACGTTTGTGCTGCTTTATGGTGGCGTCAGGTTCGCAGGGCTTGTCGGTGTGATGGGCGCAGTCGTAATCGTACGCGCGCTGGATGTGACAGTGACTTCTTATGTGTTAGGCAAGCGCCTCGAAATGACGGCGCGCGACTTACGCACGTTGTTGCCGCTAGCCCGCACGGCGCTGGCTTGCCTTCCGGCGGCGCTGTTAGTGGCGTTGTTGCGGCCTTCGTTAAACGCGCTGGCGCAAGCGACGATCAATACGCGTGTGACGGCCTTCCTCATCGGCGGAACAATTTTCGTACTGATTTACTTGCCGACCGCGTGGATGAGCGGGGCGCTGGGCGAACAGGAAAAGACCTGGTTTCGCAACGGCTGGCAGCGGCTGAGCGGTTGGCGCAATCAGTTAATGGTATGGGTGACGGCCTAAAAGGCAGCGTCGGTGAAAGGGATCAATGGCTGGAGCTTTCTTCAAATCAAAACAGCGCGCGACGGTCTTTCGTGCCGAACCAGCGCCGCGCGCCGTGTTTTGGGAAGAGCAACAAATCAATCAAGCCGGTGCCTTGCTGCGCGACAAGGTCGTGCGCTGGGAAGTGATGCAAGGCAGTTACTCACTGGCTTTCATCTCGGTGTTTCTTTTCACGGCGGCGCTTTACATCCGCCCAACCGAACTTTTTCCTACGGTCTTTGAAGCCTATCCGATTCAATTCGCCAAAATCTTTGCGGTAACTGCACCGTTGATCTTTTTCTTTTCGCGCATCATCGGCAGCCAGGAAGTCTTTCTCTGGACCAAAGAACTGAAGATGGCTTTTATCATCCTCGGTTTGGCGATTTTGTTTATGCCGCTTTCGCTTGATCCGAGCGGCACCTGGAAAGAACTCAACGAGCTTTATATCAAGGTCATACTGATTTTTGGCCTGTTGATCGGCACCCTAGATTCGCGCGAACGCATTTACTGGATTATGCGCCTGACGGTGCTGGTGGGTGGCGGCATCGCCTTCGACCTGTTGATGAAATTTGATCCGGGCCAGGGGAAACTTAACCTCGCCAAAGAGCGCGTCGAGGGCGCAGTCGGCGGGATGTTCAACAATCCGAACGATCTGGCAACGCACTTTGGCATGTTGTTGCCGTTAGCTGTCGTGCTGTTTTTTGTCAGTAAAACGCCCTTTCGTTATGTGTATGCCGCCTGCGCCATCGTGTTCATATTGGCGACGCTTGTGACCTTTTCGCGGGGCGGATTGTTGGGCATGGTTGCCGTTGCGGGCGTGATGATGTGGAAGTTCCGCAAACGCCATAAAGCGATTCCCTATGTCGCGGGCGGGTTACTGACGGTGGTTTTTTTTCTCGGAGCGCCCGGCGGATTAGGCGACCGTTTGTGGACGATCTTGCGACCGAATTCTGACGGCACCGGTTCTGCGCAAGAACGCCGCGATAATTTGAAACGCGGCGTGATGCAATTCATCCGGCATCCGCTCAACGGCATCGGCATGGGTTCGTTTCACATCATCGGCATCAAAGAACGCCGTGCCCATAACTCATACCTCGAAATGGCTACGGAGTTGGGAGTTTTCGGATTAATGGCTTATTTGCTGTTGATCTTTAGTCCGCTGAAAGGGCTGTGGCGGATTGAGCAAGAAACGCTGAGCGCCAAAGACCGGCTCAACTTTGAGAATTATTTGATGAGTGTGGCATTGCAAGGAACGCTGGTGGCTTATTACGTCAACAGCTTCTTTCTCTCCATTCAATATCTATGGTTCGTCTATTTTCCCATTGCCTATGCCGTCGGGCTGCGGCGGATTTACGAACGCGAACAAGAATTACGCGCTGCGGTTGAGGCGCCTCCTGAATTGGCCGCTTTGCACATTGGGGATGAATTAAGAGGCAAGCTCTGGCAATCGCGCCAGAAACGCCCGCCGGTTCTCGAACTTGAAGAAGAAGACACGGTGGTGCTGACACCAGAACGCCACCGTCACTAAATTAGTTGACCCCGTAACGATTAAGCCCCCCTGCTTGAATCACCTACGCACCCCGTCCACGACCGGTGGAGCAGGAGACTTTGA
>JANNUY010000754.1:0-9329 GCA_031414155.1 Acidobacteriota bacterium | reverse complement strand
GTGGGCGGCGCGATTGCGCAAGGCGCTCAGATGGGGCTGGGCGCTTACCTGATGAAATATAGCCGCGAATATGAAACGCAGTCCGATATTCTGGGCGCGCAAATTTTGGCGCGCGCCGGTTATGATCCGCGCGACTTAGCCAGCATGTTCAAAACCATAGAGCAGCAAGGCGGCGGTGCCAGCGGCCCCGAATGGCTCAGCAGCCATCCCAACCCCGGCAACCGTTATGAACGCATTACCCAGGAAGCCGCGAAATTGCGCGTTGAACGCCCGCGTTCCAACACGGATATGGCGATGTTCACGCAAATCAAAAACGATTTGCGCCGTATGCCTGCCGCCCCGACGATGCAACAAATCGCCGAACAACAACAAACGCGCAATCAATCAGATGGAACGCAACAGCGTTATCCTGATAACGCGCAAATTAATGAAGGTAACATCGCTAACCCAGCTAACAGTTACCGCAGCTATAACGGCGGAAACGTCTTTAGCATTACGGTGCCTGCGAATTGGCGTGAATTCCCCGCGAATAACTCAGTTACTTTTGCTCCCGACGGAGCCTTTGGCGATTATCGCGGACAATCCGTTTTCACGCACGGTGCCATCGCCGGAGTAACCAATGTCAACACCAACCAGTTACAAGTGGCTACCGATCAATATGTCGGCGCATTGTTACGAGGGAACCCATACTTACAGGCGCAAAGTAACTACCGGCAGGGTCGCCTGGATAACCGAACGGCGCTGAACATTGTGCTGGGAGGGCGTTCTAACATAACCGGTCGTGATGAGTACGTTATGATTTATACGACGATGCTGGGAAATGGTGCGCTGTTTTATTTGATCAACGTCGTTCCGGTAAACCAGCAACGCAGCTACCAGAGAGCATTCCAGACCATACTAAATTCCGTTCGTTTCAACCGATAGCCGAGTTATTTCCCCACTTGCCTCGTTCATTATAAATGCCCCCTGAGCCTATCCGGTTCAGGGGCATTTATTATTTTCAGCTTTGCTCACACCGATGACTCTCAAGCCTTAACTTTGGTGCCTGCGGCTGATTTCTTCACGCTTTTCGGGGAAGCCTGCTTCGCGATTGCTTCGTCTTTCGCATAAAGCTTGCGCGGCGTGTCGCTGCCTTCTTCTTGCGCGAACAGGAAATCGGCTAACTCGTCGGCGTGTTCTTCTTCGACCGCCAGAATCTCTTCCAGCAGGCGGCGCGTCGTCGGGTCTTGGTCGCCGAAATAGGTAATCAGTTCTCGGTAAGATTCGATAGCGATGCGCTCGGCGATCAAGTCTTCTTTCAACATCTCAGGCAAGGTGCCGCCTTCCTGGTATTCGCTATGGCTGAGTTTCGACAGAACGTCAGGATTCATTTCAGGCTTTCCGCCTAATTGCTTAATTCGTTCAGCCAGCAAATCGGCGTGTCCCAACTCTTCGTTAGAATGAATCAGGAACTCTTTGGCGACCGCCCCCGAATGAATCCCAGAGGCCATAAAATAATGGAAGCGATAGCGTAAGACGCAAACCAATTCCGTAGCTAACGCTTCGTTCAACACGCTGCATGCTGCTTCAGGGTTCAGCGTATAGGCTTCAGTAACCGCGCCTTCTTCGATCTTTTTGCGCGCTCGTGCGCGTAACTCACTGACACTGCTTAAAAACTGTTTCTTACTCGAGTTATCGCTCATAGTGTTTTCCTTATGGTGAAATTGTTTTACGAAAAAAAATAGAGGGAACGAGTGCTCAGCTATCGTTTCCCCCAGAGTTGCCGGTTTGCCCCGCCTGGCAAAGCGAATTGGCTAATAGGCGTAATACTGCCTGCGATGGAAAAGGCTAACCACGCTCATCAACATCGCCGTGCCCAAAATTGACCAGACCACTGAGAACGTGAAAATACCAATTCGCATTACCACCAGCGACGGCAACCCGACGAAAGCGGCCAGCCAAGTTCCGAAGAGAGAGCCGATAAACCCGACTAGCATCATGGCGGCGACCGAGCCGCGTTCCCGACGGCCACCTACCACTTGCCCCACGATTCCGCAGATGGCCGAGAACAATAATAAAATGAGTAAACTTTCAATTGACATAACTCCTCCTTGTTTTTAACTGCTTCTTCGGTTTCAAACTTACGGCATAAAGCTAATAACTCAAGTAGCTACGGTTAACCCAACCCTCTTGAATAAATCCCTTGGTTTCGATGCTGATTCTAGACCAAACTTCGCCCGCATCATCCAACTCGAACTTGTCAAAAACAGCTACCATTTGATTGCGATTCAGCACTAAAACCAATTCGTATTGCGCGCCTGGGCCGGCGCGCATATTCACGCGGGGAGCTACAATCCACGAATAACCCACCACATCAGGGTCGTTGCTGCGCGACATAGGTGGTTTCACCACTTCACGCTTTAGGGGAATGGGCGTGGGAGTTACCGCAGCACGGCGCACGGGCTGAATGGGAGCAGCCTGAGGCCGTTCCCGGTAAACCACCCGAGGCGTAGCCTCTACTCTAATCTCGGTATCGGGCGCGTCAATGATTGCTACTCGATCAGAACTACTGCCCCAGTTAATGCCAAAGTCGCGAGGGTTACGGTTATTGCCGAACAGCACCCAGCCAGCCATTAAAATTAACAGAAAAAAGATCATCAGCGATCCCGAGTTTGAAAAAGGGCGACGATATTGCTGAACGTCATCCTCTACGTAATCGTCTTCGCTAATAATTGGGCGACGTTGCATATATGCCATACGACCTCCTGTGTCTTACTCACTTTGTCACGGGTTTTATCTTAATTTGTTAGGCGCGAAATAAGTTACTGACTTTCGCGTTTGTCGCTTTTCGATAAAACTACTAGGGCAACCTTTATGCCATTGCCGCTGATAACAAGGATCACAATGATAACAATCACTAAGTTGCTACTTTTCACGCATCTTATTCGCTAAGGCTCGCAAAGGCGTCGTAAGTCTTTCGTTTACATAGCCTTGCGATAAGCCAAAGGCTTTGTGGAAAAGAAGAAATTGGCTGAAATGTGTTTACGAGCTAGCACCTAAGGAGAGCGCAACATTATGCCTGCACTGCCCTGATACACAGCTAGGTCGAATGAGTATGCAAAACGAAGTCAATTCGATACAGAGAGCGTGTCTCTTACCTGTAATGTTTGACAAAGCCTGTTATATGGCAGCGATTTGGATTTGATTATTTACAACGGACGCGCCCTTTACTTCACGAGCAATGCGCCAGGCGAGCGCGCGTTCGGCGCGCGTGGGAACGGAGCCAAAAAGCGTGACTTGCCCATCTTTGCAATCAACTTTGATTGCGGACAGGTCAGTGAAATTCTCGCGTTCAGTGAATAAGGCGAAACCGATCTGACGGCTGATTTCAGCGTCTTTGGTTGAAACACCGGGGATTTCCTGCTGTGGCGCAGAAGGATTGGAAACGGACAATTGATTGGTTACGCCGGTGACATTGGCAAGGCTGCGGGCGAGTTGTTCTGCGCCGGATTTCTGGGCGGGCGTTTCTACCTCGCCGACCAGCGTAATGTTACGATTGGTGACGGTGATTTGAATCGTTTTACCTGACAGTTCAGGGCTGGCGGCCAGTCGCTCGCGCAAATCCGCCTGAATTTCCAAATCCGCTATACGCTTACTTTCGCGCAGGCTTGCCTCAGAGGGTTTGATCTGAGGTTCGACAATCAACTGATTGCTTACCTGATTGACGCCGCGCGTATCGCGCGCCACTTTTTCGGCCAATTCCTTATCAATTTCGCTGGGTACTTGTCCGCTCAGCGTAACCACGCCGTTTTGCGTTATCGCTTCGATGTCATAGACCGACAGGCGTTTCGAAAGCATAAAGGCCGACTTCACTTTCCCGCTCGTCGTCGCATCAGTTGCTTGTTGGATCATCTGACCCGCCGCGCGTGGCACGCGCGATTGGGGGAAAAAGTAAACCCAACATATAGCGAAAGCGAGTAACACTAACGGAACTAACGCTAGCATCTTTTTCGACTTCCTGGGTTTTCCCGCCTGCTTGATTTCGTCCATAAAAGCCTTTGATGACCAATAAAATAACTCGGCGGAGCGTGCCGTTAAGCGAGTGCCATTAATAGCTTCAGGAAAATAACAACTCGAATTGTTGCCGCGCATTCACACGTTCGTTCGATTGAAAGTCTTTTACCCACGCTTGCGCCGTTTTAACGGTGCGGCGTACGAAATCAGCCTGGGTTTTCTTGGGTGATTCGGGCGGCGCGGTTTTCTTTTCGCGCTCTTCTCCTCGTTTAATCAATCGAGCTTGACGCATTTCAGTTCCTCCTTATTGGTTGTCTGGTTTATCTGCTTTTGCGCAGACACCGATCATCTAGCAACCACTATGCCAGCCAGATTAAGGCGTCTTCGCAGAAAATTATCGAATTACTGAACGCTTGAGATACAAACTGTCTGTTGAGAGAACAGTCTTTGGCAGGAAACCGTTGGCCTTACCAACTCCAGCTTGGCACGGGGCTTGCCGACCCATGCAACTTGCAACGTTTGAAGTAACTAAAATTAAACAGAACCATTAACCGGGAGGTTTGCATGAACTATGTAACGACACGCGATGGCACCAAACTTTATGTGAAAGATTGGGGCAAGGGACGCCCAGTGATTTTGATACACGGCTGGCCGCTCTCGGCAGATAGCTGGGACGATCAGGCGATGGCGCTTGCCCAGGCGGGCTTTCGCGCGATTGCGTATGACCGGCGCGGCTTTGGCCGTTCTTCGCAACCGTGGGAAGGTTACGATTACGACACGCTCGCTGACGATCTGGCCGACGTGATCGCGGCAACCAACGTCAGCGACGCAACATTAGTCGGTTTCTCGATGGGCGGCGGCGAAGTGGCGCGCTATATGTCGCGTCACAAGGGCAAACAGGTTGCGCAAGCGGCGCTGATCTCTTCGATTGTTCCCTTTCTGCTCAAAACAGCGGATCACCCTGCGGGCATTGACCAATCGGTCTTTGACGAAAAGCTGGCGCAACTTAAAGCCGACCGACCGCATTTCCTGGCGGATTTTTACAAGACCTTTTATGGCGTGGGGATGATCTCTCAACCAGTGAGTAACGAAGTGCTGGAATGGTCGCGCTCGATTTCTATGCAAGCCAGTTTGAAAGCGACGTTTGATTGTTCGCGCGCGCTGGCTTCGACAGATTTCCGCCCTGATCTGGCGGCCTTTGAAGTTCCCACCTTGCTCATACACGGAACCGCAGACAAAAACGTCCCGATTGATATTACGAGTCGGGTGGCGGCCAAAGCCATTCGGCAAGCCAAGCTGATTGAATATGAAGGCGCTGCGCACGGCGTGCTGGTGACGCACAAAGAACAGGTTACCAAAGACTTGCTCGCCTTTTTGACCGGCATCGAGTTCCGCGTGGCGGCGCACTGACGAAGCGTGTAAGGCAGGTTCTCAACCTGCCTTACACAAGCCTGCGAGTTAGTGAGACTGGCCCATCAGTTGCTGAATCCCTACTGACTGTGAAGCACTGCCTGATGTAATCAGACAAGACACTGTTCCTGTATGCGCAAAGGACATCTTGCATCGCAGGAGAACGCTTACGTTTACGGTTCCCTTCCACGTTATCCAAGCGGTGATTGGGGCGGTATGATTGGGAAGGGTGAATACAGTGGAAACTAAGTTTTCAGGACTTACGCAGAAATTAGCCACAGAAGCACCGAGACACAGAGCGAAGAAGAAAATTTTACCAAACCTGAGAAACACCTCTGTGACTTTGTGCCTCTGTGGCAATGACTCTGGTGTTTTGCGTAGTCCCTATTTTTTAGTATGCACTCTTCGTCGCGTAGCGACGGCTGACTTTAGCCGTGGGTTTTCAACCCACGGAATGGTAGCGATGGTTTTGCGTGTCGCGTCAGCGACACCTGAATGCGCCCAATGATTCAACCCTCGCTGACGCGACGAACGCAATTTTTCACGAGCTTCCTGGGTTAAAACCCACGGCTAAATTCAGCCGCCGCATACGCGGCGAAGCGTGAATAGCAAGAAACTTAGTTTCTCCTGTAGTGAAAGCGTCATCACGCCATTATTTCTGTAAACGACAAATAAGACGGGGAAATAAAAAAGATTCCCCCCGCGCTGCTCTTCCGAAACGAAGCGACGGTGTAACATAGGCTGGCTATGGAACAATCACGACCAGAGGATTCTCCTTCACACATTTCTCGTTCAGAGTCCTTGCCTTTTTCAGACAAAGTTGAGCGGCGACTCAAACAATTCACGGTCGCTGCGGCTGTCACCGTGACGACAGTGGGCGCGCTGGTGCTGGCTGGCTGGGCGTTTGAGGTCGGCGCGCTCAAAAGCGTATTGCCCGGGCTTGTTTCGATGAAGGCCAACACGGCGCTCGGACTGGTGCTGGCGGGCGTGGGGCTGTGGCTGCGGACGAATGAATATGATGATGAATACGCCCCCCAACAACAACAACGACAACGGCAGGTGGGACTGGTGTGCGCAGGGCTGGTGACACTGCTCGGCCTGCTCACCTTCAGCCAGTATGTTTTCGGGATGGATTTCGGCATTGATCAGTGGCTGTTTAGCGACGCGCCGACGTCGGTGATGACTTCGCAACCGGGGCGGATGGGAATCAATACGGCTTTGGTGTTTATGCTGTTGGGCGGAGCGTTATTGTTGCTCGACGCTCACACACGGACAGGCGCACGCGGCGGGCAAGCGGCGACGCTGGGCGGCTTGCTGGTGGCGCTCACGGCGCTAGTCGGCTACGGCTATGGCGTAGCTTATCTGACGCAATTCTATTCGGCGACGCAGATGGCGATGCACACGGCGCTCAGCTTCGCCCTGCTGGCGTTGGGATTACTGGCGGCGCGTCCGCGTCGTACGCTGATGGCGCTGCTCATCAGTCGAGGGCCGGGGGGCGCGTTTGCACGGCGCATCTGGCCGCAAGCGATTCTGCTGCTCGTGGCGCTGGGCTGGCTGCGACTGGCGGGCCAGCGCGCGGGGTTATACGAGTACGCGTTCGGCACGGGGCTGCACGTGGTAGCCGGAATCATTCTGTTCAGTCTGCTCATCTGGCGTGCCGCGCATCAGATAGAGCGGCTGAACACAGCGCGCCTGGATGCTGAAGACGATGAACGTAAAGCTGAAAGTGCCCTCTGGCGCAGTGAACACAACCTCGCTGATTTTTTTGAAAACGCCAGCGTAGGGCTGCATTGGGTTGGGCCGGACGGCACGATTCTACGCGCCAATCAGACCGAGCTTAATCTGCTGGGTTATGGCCACGAGGAATACGTCGGGCGTAACATTGCGAAATTTCATGCTGACCCGCCGGTGATTGCCGACATCCTCGTCCGGCTGACGCGCGGCGAGACGTTGCAGGAATATCCGGCGCGGCTGCGTTGCAAAGACGGCTCGATCCGCGACGTACTCATCAATTCCAACGTATTGTTCGAGGACGGCAAGTTCCTTCATACGCGCTGTTTCACCCGCGACATCACCGAACGCAAACAGGCCGAAGAACAGTTGCGCTGGTCAGAAGAAAAGTTCCGCTCGCTGGTCGAAGCGACGGCGCAAATCACGTGGACCAACAGCCCGGAAGGCGAGATGCGCGGCGTGCAGGAACAATGGAGCGCTTTCACCGGGCAGCGTTTTGAGGAATATCAAGGTTATGGTTGGGCCGAAGCCCTGCACCCGGATGACCGTGCCCACACGATCGAACGCTGGCAGCAGTCGGTCGCCAGCCGCATTCTTTTTGAAGCGGAACATCGCTTGCGCCGCCACGATGGTGAGTATTGCCATTGTCTGGTGCGCGCCGTGCCGGTCTTAAACGCGGACGGCGGCATACGCGAATGGGTCGGCATTCACACCGACATCAGCGAAGAGAAACGCTTGCTCGCCGCCGAACGCAAAGTGCGCGAGTTGGCCGAAGCCGCCAACCGGCTGAAGGATGAATTTCTGGCGACGGTTTCGCACGAGTTGCGCACGCCGCTCAATCACATGCTCGGCTGGGTAGTGATGTTGCGCGCGGGCAATCTGGCCCCTGAGAAAGCCGCCGAAGCGCTGGCAACCATCGAGCGCAACGTGCGCGCGCAAAACCGGCTGGTCGAAGACCTGCTTGACGTGTCGCGCATCGTCACCGGCAAGATGCAATTGCACGTGCAATCGGTCGCAATGGCGGAAGTGATCGAGGCCGCCGTCGCTTCGACGCAGCCCACCGCCGAAGCGCGCGGCATTCGTTTGCAAGTCGTACTCGATTCGCGGGCCAGCACCGTTTCGGGCGACCCCGACCGCTTGCAACAAATCGTCTGGAATCTGACCTCGAATGCCATCAAGTTCACGCCCAAGGGCGGACGCGTGCAAGTGCGGCTCGAACGCGTTAATTCCCATGTCGCCATCAGCGTGAGCGACACGGGCGAAGGCCTCGCGCCGGAATTTTTACCGCATGTATTCGACCGCTTCAGCCAGGCCGATGGTTCAATCAAACGCAAACAGGGCGGGCTGGGACTGGGGCTGGCGATCGTGCGCCATCTGGTCGAATTGCACGGCGGCGAAGTCAGTGTCGCCAGCGAAGGGTTGGGACAAGGCACGACTTTCACCGTCACCCTGCCCTTGCGCATTGCCGATTACGGCCGGCGGAAGGAAGAAGCCACGACGGCTTATGCTCAGCAAGTTCAAGCTGCGCGCGCCCCTGCGCAACCTGCCCTGTTGAAAGATGTGCGCGTGCTGGTGGTGGATGATGAAGCCGACTCGCGAATGCTGGTCGCCGCCCTGCTAACGGGCAGCGAGGCAGAAGTGCGAACAGCCGGCAGTATGAATGAAGCGCTTGCGATACTTGACGACCCGCTTAACGATTGGAGGGCCGACGCGTTGATCTCTGACATCGGCATGCCGGGTGGCGATGGTTACGAATTTATACGCGCCATCAGGCAGCGCGAAGCGGCGAACGGCAACGACCAACGGCGGCTGCCCGCCGTGGCGCTGACGGCTTATGCGCGCTCAGAAGACCGGCTGCGCGCGATCGCTGCCGGATTTCAAATGCATGTGGCGAAACCGGTCGAACCCGAAGAACTCATCACCGTTATCGCCAGTTTGACGGGACGGTTATAACGATTTTGCAGGAACTGAAGGGGAGTCAGAAGACAAGAGACAGGAGTCAGAATCCTGAATGCTGTCACGCAGCAAGCAGAGAGGCTTATGGCTGACAAGGTTTTGCAGCGCCAGCAGGCGCGACTGGATATTAGATACTGTCTTGAACGTCAACCAGCAAAAACGAGATTTGGGTTAAACGAGCATTTATTTTTCAAGACGCCAAAGGCCTGATGCAGCAGCTTTCGCATGGATGCGCAGAC
>JANNUY010000753.1:0-6585 GCA_031414155.1 Acidobacteriota bacterium | reverse complement strand
CTGAATTTATCGCGCAGGCGATTGACCTCGAAAATGTTGAAGCCTGGTGCGATGAAAATCAAAAAGTTCATGTCGCCATCGGCCCGTGGTATTCGACGAAAGATGTAGATCAAGTGGTCTTGTCTGTGACGAAAGTAGTGCATGTCTTGCTGGGAATGCATGCGTAAAGCAAAAGAAATTAGACAGAATTGACAGGATGAACAAGATTGATACACTCGGCTCTTTGTCAATCTTGTTCATCCTGCAAATCACGTCAATCCTGTCTAAAAGCAGGTCTATACAAAAATGCATGCCAAAAAATCTCTCGGTCAAAATTTCTTAGTCGGCGATCATTATCCAAAACAGATCATCGCTTCTGTTGCGCCGAAGCCGGACGAAACAATTCTTGAAATCGGTCCCGGACACGGAGCGTTGACGGAATTTTTAATCGCTTCGGGAGCGCAGGTTGTTGCGATAGAACTGGATCGAGATTTAGTTCCTAAATTGCGAGAACGCTTTTCTTCGGCTGAAAATTTTCGATTGGTTGAAGCGGATGCGCTCAGAGTAAAAATTTCTGAAATCATCAAACCTGCCACAACCGTTCGTGTGGTAGCGAATTTGCCGTACTACATTTCCACTGCCATTCTTCAGCATTTACTGACTGAGCGGACGTGTATCACCGACCTGACATTGATGTTGCAGAGCGAAGTTGTGACGCGGATTACGGCGACTCCGGGCGGCAGAGATTACGGATATTTATCGGCTCTGGTGCAGTTTTATTGTGAAGCGCATAAGTTGTTTGATGTGCCGCCAGGAGCCTTTCGTCCGATTCCCAAAGTGACTTCGAGCATGATGCGATTGCGCGTTCGCGAAACGCCTGCGGCGGAAGTCAGCGATGAGAAATTTTTTATTGCCCTGATTAGTTCACTCTTCGCGCAACGTCGTAAGACGATTTCGAATAATTTGCGAGCGGCACGTGGAAGATTGCATTTAGGAGATGATGAATCTATCGCCGATGCGTTAGCGGCAGCGGAGCTTGACGGTCGGCGGCGTGGTGAAACATTAACGCTTCAGGAAATGGCACGGCTTGCAGCAAATCTGCTGAAAATCTCAAAACCTCAACAAAGCTGAAAAGCGAGGCTCATTTTGAGGGCATCAGGCGACTGGGAGCGCAAGCATCTGGCTTGCCGTTTGCCAGCGTAGCGAGGCAAACGAACCTGACACCGGAAATTCCCCTCACACACCCTCCACGCCCTCACGCGAGCGGCGTGGCACGCGCTCGCGGCAAGCGGGACGCTTGCGCTCCAGTCACTCAAATTTTTCACTGCGGCATTTTCTCTTTGGCCAAATTACCGTTGACAATGCGGGATAGGTTTAATAAGCTTTGAACGTTAGTTAAGGTTTCCTCACAATCCGGCAAAATTCTCTTTCTGAAAAACTTCTCTTCATTGGATGTTTCTGGTGCGCTCCCTTGTAGTTTCGGGCAGTGTGGCAGTGTTCCCCATGGGGTCGATGGTTGTCGCATTTTCGCTTGCAGACAACATGGACAGTATAAAACTGCTCGTCTCCACTTGATTTCAATATGTCATTCCTCATCACTTCTCACCGTCGTCGCCTGTTCATCGTAGTGTTGCTCAGTCTGTTTCTGGTCACAACACTGTTCGTCACTCATCGCCGTGCGCAAGCGGCGGGGCTGTTCGCGCCGCTCAGCCAATTCGCGGAACATACCAAACAAAATCTGGCGGGCTGGTTTCGCCCTGCGAGGAATGCCGCGTCACCAGTAGCCGTTGCGCCTCCGATGTTCGCCACCATCACCGTCACCAACACGAATGACAGCGGCGCGGGTAGTTTGCGTCAGGCGATTCTGGATTCCAATGCCAGTGTGGGAACGCTCGATGTGATTGAGTTCAATCTGGGCGCAGGCACACCGACCATCAATCTGTTGTCGGGCTTACCGGACATCACCGACCCGGTCACGATCAACGGGAATACGGGCGGAGCGACGCGGGTTGAATTAAATGGCGCGGGTGCGGGCGTCAATACGTCCGGTTTACTCATTCGCGCGGGCAACAGCACCGTGCGCAGTATGGTCATCAATCGTTTACCCGCCGGTGCCGGGATTGCGCTATTAGAAAATGGAGGCAATACCATCGAGAATTGTTACTTGGGGACTGACACCACAGGGACAGCTTCACCGAGTACTCACTACTATGGAATCTATATTGAAGAATCATCGAATAATAATGTGATTGGCGGCACGACACCGGGGGCGCGGAATGTATTGTCGGGCAATACTAGAAATCCCTCAGATCCTTCCAGTGGCGGTTATGGCGTCGTAATCGTTTCGGCCAATAACAATCAGATCAAGGGTAACTACATCGGAACCGATGCCACTGGCATGGTGGAACTGCCGAATCGTGGAGGGGTTGCGATTGTTTCTGGCGATGGGAACGTGATCGGCGGCACTGCCGCTGGGGCGCGGAATATTATTTCCGGCAACGGATCAGCAGCAGGGGTTGCCCTTGGCGGTGGGCCAGGGGGAGCGTTTAACACGCTCATTCAGGGAAATTATTTTGGTCTCAATAGTGCTGGTACGGCTGCGTTGTCCGACGGCGGAGCGATTTATGACTCGGGCGAGAACACGGTGATTGGCGGCATTATCCCCGAAGCGCGGAATATCTTTTGTAATCAATTTACCAATGGCGGTTTGCTCCTCAATGGAAAAGGCGGGCGGGTGCAGGGAAACTATTTCGGCATTGCCCCCACCGGACTGGCAGTCATGGGCGAGGGGATTAGGCTGCAGGTTGAAGGGTATGCGGGTGATTTATTTAATCCCACTTATTTCGTAGAAAATTATGTTATCGGTTGTAACTCAACCACCGTACCTTGTGTGCCGGGCGCACGCAATATTTTCGCTAACGGCTCTCAGTTAAGCGTGAATTACGCGAAGAATACTTTTATTCAAGGAAATTACATCGGAACGGATATAACTGGGAATGTCGCGCTGCCAAACCCCGTAAGGTTTGGGCTGAACGCGGCGGTGAGCGTCAGTTCAAACGCTGAGACCACGCAAGTAGGCGGCTCAACTGCCGCCGCTCGCAACGTGATAGCGGGCATCAATTTACCTACAGGGCTTGAGGTATTGGCTAATACCACGGGCGATAGCTTGAGCAACTCAACCAAAGTGCAAGGTAATTACATCGGTGTGGCAGCTAATGGCACGGCTCTGGGAAATGCTGGGCACGGAATTAACGCTCAGGCCGGACTAATTGGCGGCCCAGGAACCGGAGAGGGTAATGTAATTTCTGCGAATCGAAATTTTGGCATCGTCAGTACCGCAGGGTCTGTTACTGGTGTGCTTGATAACATTTCACTGATTATTCAGGGGAACCTGATCGGAACCAATCCGGCAGGCACGGGGCCGATGGGGAATGGCCCTGACCCTCTTTCTGACATATCAGGAGGCATCTACTTCCAGCTTACGGCAGGAGTTCATGTCCAGATTGGCGGCACGGCTCCAGGGGCGGGGAATATGATTGCCTATAACAACGGCCCCGGAATCTTGTATGCGGAGATTTTCGACTTGGCGGTTGTCTCGATGAATGGAAACCGCATTTTTGCCAATAGCTCAAACTCAAACGGTGGCTTGGGCATAGACTTATACGACGGAGCCACTGCTACTCCAAACGTGAATGACCCAGGCGATCCCGATCTGAATGGCCCGAATAAATTGCAGAATTATCCGGCACTCAATCTTTCAAACACGGCAAGCTCGATCACTGGCGCGCTGGATAGTTTGACGACTAATTCGACCTATCCGATTCGGATGGAATTCTTTGCGAATACGGCTTGCGATGCTTCGGGTTATGGCGAAGGCGAAGTCTATCTGGGTTTTATGACGCTCGCTGCGCCGGGGAATTTCACGTTTAACTTTACGCCGGTGGCGGGAAAGTCGTATATCACCGCGACCGCGACCGACGCCGATGGCAGAACGTCTGAGTTCTCGCCGTGCCAGCCCGCCATTGCCAATCAGCCGCCGGTGATTACGCCGGGGGCTGTCACCCTGACGCAAGGCACATCGGTGAGCAGCACCACGTTGGCGACGATCACTGATCCGAATCAGGCCTCGAACACATTAACGATCACGCTGAACGGCTTGCCCATCAGTCCTTCGCCAACCGTGACGGTCAATGGCGTAACCCTGAGCAATTTGAGTTTAAGCGTTGCCGGAGTGCTGACGGCAAACGTAGCGGCTTCGTGTACGGCAACGACGGCAACCTTTATGTTGGCGGCGACTGACAGCGTTCTTGCTACGACTACGGCGAATTTCACCGTCACGGTCAATGCCGCTGCGATACCGACAATAACTGCGGGTGGACCGACGACGTTTTGCATCGGGGGAAGCGTAACGCTTACCGCCAGCGCGGGCAGTTCTTATCTGTGGTCGAACAATGAGACGACGCAATCCATCACAGTGACGACGAGCGGGAGTTATTCGGTAACGGTGACGAATGCCAACGGCTGTGCCGTGGCTTCGGCACCGACGACCGTGACGGTGGTTCCGCCTCCCACGACGGCGAATGGGGGGCCGGATCAAAAGTTGAGCATCGCTACGGCGGCGGCGACGCTGGCGGCCAATACGCCGAGCAACGGCACGGGCGCGTGGTCAATCCTGTTTGGGCCGTCTACGTCACTGGCGCAATTCAGCAGCACAACCTCACCGACTGCGACGTTCACCAAAGCGGGCGGCCCGGGCTTTTATGGGTTGCGCTGGACGATCAGCAATCCGCCCTGTGCGATGGCTTCGACCGATGACGTAATTCTCTCGTTTGCCGACGCACCGACGATTGCGAAAGCGTTTGCGCCGATGGCGATTTCAGAAGGCGGCACTTCGACGGTGACATTGACTTTGAACAATAGCCTCAACCCTGTCGGTCTGGTCGCGGCATTCACTGATACGCTGGTGAATATGAATGCGGTGGGCGGAGTGGTTGGCGGCACCTGCGCGTCGCTGGCGACGATCAACCTTCCGGCGAATGCGACCAGCCTGAGTTTCAGCGGGGTCGCCTTGCCTCCCAGCGCCAGTTGCACTGTGACGTTCCCGGTACGCAGCACTATGGTCGGCGTTCATCCGAATACGACGTCGGGTGTGACGACTGACTTTACGCTCACGGCGGGAGCACCGAGCAATACGGCGAACTTAACCGTCAACGCGCTGCCGCCTCCGACGGTGACGAAAGCCTTCAGCCCCACAATGATTACGGCGGGCGGAGCTTCGACGGTGACGGTGACCTTGAATAACAGCGGCGCTCCGGCGGCGATTGCTTCGTTCACCGATACGCTGACGAATATGAGTGCGGTCGGCGGAGCCATCGGCGGTACGTGCGCGACGCTATCGTCCATCGTGTTGCCCGCGAATGCGACCAGTCTCAGCTTTAGTGGAATTGTCTTGCCCGCAAATGGCAGTTGTATGGTGAGCTTTGCGGTGCGGGGCAATGTAGTCGGCCTGCATCCGAACACGACTTCGGGAGTGACGACCAATCTATCGCCGACAGTAGGCTCGCCTAGCAATACGGCAAACCTGACGGTTAATGCTCCGACCACAACGACGATTGCGAAGTCGTTCAGCCCTACTACGATTGTGGCGGGTGGGACTTCGACGGTGACACTGACCTTGAGCAATACGCTGTCGTTCGGTGTGTTGGGTTCGTTCACCGACACGCTGACGAATATGACGGCAGTGGGCGGTCCGATTGGTACGACATGCGGCACGCTGGCTACGATCTCGCTGGCGGCCAACGCGACGAATCTCAATTTCAGCGGCATCGTGATACCGGGCAGCGGCAGTTGTACGGTGAGCTTCCCGGTACGCAGCACGGTGGTAGGCGTGCATCCGAACACTACGTCAGGCATCACGACCGATCAATCGCCAGTGGCTGGGCCGGTGAGCAATACGGTAATGCTGACGGTATCCGGCGCGCGTCCGACAGCGTTGGCAAGCCGTGCGGTTAGGAACGACTTCGACGGCGACGGCAAGAGCGACTTGGCTCGTTGGGACAGCGGTCTAGGCGAATGGCAAGTCACGTTCAGCAGCGATGGCGAACTGCATCGCATTCAACTCGTCGAGTCGAAAGACAAAGATGAATATGTGGCAGTTGCCGCTGATTTCGACGGCGATCATCGTACGGACGCCGCAGTCTGGCGTGTGAGCGATGGACGCTGGCTGATTAAATACAGCTTAAGCGACGAACTCGTGAAGGCGCAGTACGGATTGCCGGGTGATGTGCCAATGCCAGCGGATTACGACGGCGATGGACGCGCAGACTTGGCAACGTGGCGCAACGGCGACGGGCTGCACATCCAGCGCAGCAGCGATCAAACCGAACAGGCAGTCTATCTCGGTGAGTTAGGCGACATGCCGGTGATCGGTGATTTCGATGGCGATGGCTTGACTGATGTCGCGGCGTTCAGTGCCAGCGAAGGCCGTTGGCTGTTACGCGATGCGGCGACCGGACAAATCAGCGAAGCGCAGTTCGGCCAGGCAGGCGACGTACCGTTCGCGGCAGATTTCGACGGCGACGGCCAAGACGACCTGATGGTGTGGCG
>JANNUY010000752.1:0-9468 GCA_031414155.1 Acidobacteriota bacterium | reverse complement strand
ACAAGGCGAGCGCTTGTTGGCTTCCGGGAAACTGACGTTGTTTCACGATGACGGTGCGACGCGCAGGCATTGGCCACAGGTTTGGCTGGATGCGCGTGAACTGGCGAGCTTGCAAGCGGAACGCCAGTCCTTACTTTCGCTTGATACGACCGCTAACCAATTGGGATTGACGATACGTGAAGTGAATGAACTACGGATTTGGCAATGCTTGCCTGCCGCCAGCGGCCCGATGGTGGACGGCTTTGCCGATTGGCGTTTTGCGCCTGCCGCCTTGGACGAATTCACGCAAGCCTTGCCTGCGCACGCGCAGGTGATCAAGGAGAGCGGTGCTGAATGGGGCGACTGGCTGGACAGCGCCGAGGTTCGCTTACACCTGGAATGTTATCGGTTGAGTTTTGGAGAGTGGTTGCGCGCCGTCCTGGCGGGCGAATGTCCGTTTGGCATGGTGCTGTCAGACATGGCGGCGAGTTTGTCTGCCTTACGCTTTGAGCCTACGGGCATGGCGCGTTATTTGACGCACCACAGCGGTCCGCCTTTGTCACCGCTCACGAAACATGCGAGCAAACCGCCAATCCCGTTCTCTTTACCGGCTGCCGTCGCCCGCTTGGAACGATGCTGGGAGCAAACGCAACGTTCTTACACGCGCGCCGAAGCTGGCGGCCTGGATCCACTGAGCCTCTACCGGATTGCCCAACAGGTCTTTCGTAAAGCCGCTGCTACTGACCGGCCTAAAACGAAGACGTAACCAAACCGACGTGCAAATCAGACCCGCTCAGCCGGAGTTGCACGCAAACCAGTTGCAAAATATGTGCGAAGACTTGCCGCTAAGTCCTTTTATTAGCAGGTGGGAATTGCAGCTTATGTGCGAACCGACAGGAATGGCTGGTTAACACCCTACTGTGATTTCAACCACGCGCTCATGGAATTCACCCACATTGATTGTGCGTTCAACGCAGGAATCAAGGTGAGTTCTTCCCCGCCGGCAGCGCAAAAAAACCTGCGTGCGCGCACGGCGATTTCTTCGAGCGTTTCCAAACAATCAGAAACGAATGACGGACAAGCTACGGTGACTTCACGAATGCCGCGTGCTGCGAGTTCGCGCAAGAGGTCTTCCGTTTGCGGGCCAATCCATTCTTGTCGTCCGAGGCGTGATTGAAAGGAAAGGCTATAACGTTCGGCAGAAAGTCCGAGGCGCGCGGCCAATGCGCGCGTAGTTGCCGTGCATTGCGCGCGGTAGCAGCGTGCATTGGCGGCAGTGATCTGTTCGCAACAATTGCTCTTTTTGAAACAGTGTTGCTCTGTCACGTTGAGCCGTTTGAGATGGCGCACCGGTAACGAGTGATAACTAAATACGACGTGCGCGCTAGGGTGCAGCGCAAGGTTACGGCGAATCACTTCCGCAGAACTGTCGAGATAGGCGGGCTGATCATAAAACGGCGGCAGGATGTGCAACCGTTCCAAACAACCTTGTTCGCGCGCAGCGCGTTTGACCGCTTGCACAGCGGTTTCATAACTCGACTCAGCGTATTGCGGATATAACGCCAAAACAAGAATGCGTTCCGTCTCGCGCAATTCTCGCAAACCAGCAGCAGTCGAAGGTTCGCCGTACCGCATGCCGACGGCTACTTGAAATGATGCGCCCAAGTTTTGCTGCAAGCCTTCAGCTAACGCGCGCACATTGACGATCAGCGGCGAACCGACTTCCGTCCAGATATTTTGATACAACTTGGCCGAAGCGTATTTGCGGCGTGGCACGATGGCGACGTTGACCAGCAACCAGCGCAGCGGTGCGGGTACGTCAATTACGTAACCATCCATCAAAAACTCACGCAGGTATGCGCCCACTGCGCGCGGCGTAGGCGCAGCGGGGCTGCCGAGATTCAACAACAGTAAACCGGTTTTCTTCATACGAGACTTTTCATCTTCGCGGCGACGGCTTGCGCGCGCGCCAGAATTTTCGTGAGACCGATTTGGCCGAGGTAATTGCCGACGAGCGCGATGGGCGCGGGCAGTTGCGGCAAGTCGGCCAACGTCCGTTCGAGCGCGACGGAGTAATGCGGCAACGCCTGCGGCCAGCGCGTGACGCGCGCACTCAACAACGGTTCCGCATTGCCAACGAGGCGCGCGTGGTCTTCGCGCAAAATCTCCTTGAGTTGAATGTCGGTTAGCGACAAGGCTGCGCCGTTAAAAACCCATGTTTCAGAACGCATCTCACTGCGCTCCGCAAAGATGCAATCGTTGAACAACACACCCAGCGCGCGAAAGCCAGCGCCGCGCGGAAACAAACAGCCGAAGCCTTGTGGCTGGCACGCGCTGCGTTCGTAAAAGCAGGTTGCCGTTACTAACGGTAACATCTCGATGCCTGCCAGCGCCTCGCTCACCGCAGGCGCAACCTCGCGCAATAACTCCGCCACTTGCGTAGCCGAAGTGCAAAGCACCGTCGGCGCACTTGCCGTGAGTTGAGCCGTCTGATTCAACTCAACCCTGACACCATGCCGCAACAGATAATCGTGCAATGCATCCAGCAGCATTTGCATTCCGCCCGCAAAACTCACCGTGCCGCGTAGCTTTGGTTTTCGCGCCGCCGCGCGTCGCGCCAGAATCAAGCTCGCACTCAAGCATTCGGCTTCGCTCGCATAAATGCCGCCCAGTGCAGGCGTCAGCAACTGAGGCACGGCAGCGCGGCCTAAAACCCGTTCGCCCCATGCGGCAATCGTTTCACCCGCCGCCGGACGCCAATGCCCCGCGTGACGCAACAACCCCCAGCCCAGGCGCGCGCTTTCTCCCATCGACAACGGCCAGCGACGCGGCTGTCCCTCACGCCAGATGAAGCGCGCGCGGCTCTGTCGCAACGGCGCTTGCAACGTAACGCCCAGATCAGCGCATACGCTTTCGAGTAAAGCGGAATTGAGCAAGCCGTTCGCCGCCTTCTCAACCAAGCCGTGCGGTGTGCGCTGCGTACCCAGCAATCCGCCGACGCGCGCCGAACGTTCCAGCACGCGCACGGGCAATCCGGCTTTCACCAAAAAATAAGCCGTCATTAGTCCTGAAAAGCCTGCGCCGATGACGGTGATTTCACGTTGCATGGGTATATGTTCGTAGCCGCGCCTTCCGGCGGAATGTATTGATTGAGCGATTCATTTCGCCGGAAGGCGCGACTACGAACTCGCTCACATCGCCTGCGAAAACGTGCGCGTTTGCGGTTGTTGGCGACGCAGCCGTTCATCAAAGAATATCGCTGCGTTGCGCAAGAAAGGCCGTCCGGCTTCGGTCAAATGCAATTCTCGGTCGCGCAACTCAAGCAAGCCGTCGGCCAGCAACGAATGTAAAAAAACCAGCGCGTCGGTTCGCTGCGCTTCATCCAAAACGACGCGGCCTTGCGTCATGAATTGCAGGATTTGTTCGCGGCGCTGCTGGTCTTCGTTGGTCAACAAATGTCCGCGCAGCGTAGCTAGTTCGCCCGCTTGCACGCCGCGTTCGTAGACAGGAAAGGTCTTTTCGTTTTGATGAAAGCAGGTCGGCGTTTCAGAAATCGCGCTCACGCCCAAGCCCAGCAACACGCGCGTACGGGTTTCGGTGTATCCCATAAAGTTGCGGTGCAATGCGCCAGCCGCTTGCGCCTGACAGAGCGCATCGTGCGGCAGCGCGAAATGATCCATGCCGATTTCGATGTATCCCGCCGCCAACAACATCTGGCGCGCTAGTTCATAGAGCGCGCGTTTGTCACTGGCTTTCGGCAGATCTTCGTCTTTATAACTGCGCTGCGTCGGCTTGATCCACGGCACGAGCGCGAAGCTGTACAGCGCGATGCGATCAGGCCGCAGTTGAATTGTTTGTTGTGTCGTGGCTTCGATGCTGGCGAGCGTCTGGCGCGGCAGGCCGTAAATCAAATCGTAATTGACCGACGTGTAACCAAGCTCGCGTGCCGTGTCGGTCGTGCGTTGCGTGAGGTCGGCGGGTTGATGGCGATTGACGAGTTTTTGGACAGTCTCGTCGAAATCCTGCACGCCGAGCGAAATACGCGTGAAACCGAGCGCGCGCAGCGTTTGCAAGTGTTCGCGTGAAGTGTGACGCGGGTCTACTTCGACTGAAGCGTCGAAATGGTTTACATCGCGTTGCGTCGCCGCGAGCAGCGGTGTCAGCATGCGTTCGAGATTTTCCGGCGCAAAAAACGTAGGCGTCCCGCCGCCCAAGTGCAGTTGCCGCAAGGGACGTTCAAACAGTTTCGGTAAGCGCGTTTGATACCAATCCCACTCGCGCAGAATCAATTCGACATAACCGGCTTCGCGTGAATGATCGCGCGTGATGACTGTATTGCACGCGCAAAACGTACACAGCGATTCGCAAAACGGCAGGTGCAAATAAAGCGACCAACTCGCGTCCGCTTCGGCCAAACCGTTTTCCAGCGCGGCGAGCCATTGTGCGGTCGTTGGCGTCTCGCTCCAAAACGGCACGGTCGGATAGCTCGTATAACGCGGCGCGGGCACATCGTACTTAGCAAACAAATCCGTCATCGCATCACCTCGCGCACCGTCTCGACGAATAAGCGCACGTTGCTTTCGGGCGTACCTGGCAACACACCGTGCCCCAAGCCGCACACCCAGCCCGCGCGCGGCGTATCACGCAACGGCGCGAGGTAACGTTGCAAACAGCGTTGCAACTCGCTGCGTTCGAGCAATAACAGCGCCGGATCGAAATTGCCCTGCACAAAGCCGCGCGGAAAAAGCGTGAAGGCTTCGCGCAAGTCCCAGCGGTAATCCACGCCGACGCCCGCGAGTTGGCCGTTGATGAATAACGGCGCGCGCAAGTGGGCGGCTTGCGTGCCTTTTGAGTAATAGCCCGGCGGCGCGTCGCACGCGGCGACGAGACGTTCGATTTGCGGCACGATTTCAGCGTTGAAAACTTCGGGCGAGAGTTCACCGGCGGCGGTGTCGAGGATCATCACAACTTCGGCTCCGGCGGCGCGTTGTGCGTTGATGCTGCGCGCGAGCAAAGGAATGAGGTGTTCGCAAAAGCGCGCAAACAGCGGCAGGTTGCGTTTGGTCTTCGCCATCGCGCCTTGATGGCTGCCTTCGACGGCGTAAGCAAACAGCGTCCACGGGCCGCCGACGAAACCGATCAGGCTGCGGTCGGCGGGCAACACGGCGCGCGTCGCTGCGACGGCTTCGGCTTGAAATTGCAACAACGGCCACGCTGCTTCGAGATCGCGCAAACGTTCGAAGCTCGCTTCTTCCAACGGCCACGCGAGCTTGGGCCCACTGTCGGCGTATTCCAATCCGATGCCCAGCGCTTCGAGCGGAAAGAGCAAATCGCTAAACAGAATCGCCGCGTCAAAGCCGAAATCCGTCACCGGCCCGCGCGCGGTCTCGGCGGCAAGTTCAGCCTGTTTGCACAATGTGCTGAACGAATGCTCTTTGCGCAGTTGTTGATAGTGCGAGTGGTAACGTCCCGCCTGCCGCATCAGCCAGACGGGCGGCGTCGCTTGCGCGCGGCGTTGCAGTGCGTTTTGAAAAATAGTGTTGCTCATAATCTAAACCTGCTGAACTGCCGCTAGCAGCGTCTCTGCCGCGCGTGCCAGCAATTCATCTGAATGCGCGTACGAAAGAAACCCGACTTCATAGCCGCTGGGCGCGAGATAAACGCCGTTGCGCAAGGCCGCGTGAAAGATGGGCGCGAAACGTTCGCCGTGTCCGGTCGGAATTTGCGCGATGCTGCGAATGGGCGCTTCGACGCGCGCGTGCAGCCAAAACAAGGAAGCGAACTGCGTCATCTGAAATGGCAAGCCGCGTTCATCGAATTGCGCATTGAGCCACGCGCACCATTGCGCGGCTTTGTCATTCACCTGTTGCCACACGTCGAGGCGTTCGGCTTTTTGCAACGTCGCCAAGCCCGCGCGCATGCCTACGGGATTCGCGCTCAAGGTGCCTGCCTGATAAACCGGGCCGTTGGGCGCGACTAAATCCATCAACTCGGCGCGTCCGCCGTAACAGCCCACGGGAAAGCCGCCGCCGATGATCTTGCCGTAACAAACCAGATCGGGCGTGATGCCGGTGAGTTCGGCCATGCCGCCGCGCGCTACGCGAAAGCCAGAGATGACTTCGTCAAACAACAGCAATGCGCCGTGCTGGCGCGCCAACTCCGCGATGCGCTGCAAAAATTCAGGCCGTTGCATCAGCAAGCCGTAATTCGCGGGCAGCGGTTCAATCGTCACGACGGCGATCTCTTGGCCGAATTCGGCAAAGACCTGTTTGAGCGCCGCATCGTCATCGAGCGGCGTGACGAGGGTTTCAGCGGCGACTTCGTTCGACACGCCTGCGCTGGTGCTGGCGGCTACGCCTGCGAGGCCGCTACCCGCTTTGACGAGCAGCGCGTCTACGTGGCCGTGATAGCAGCCCTCGAATTTCAACACGCGCCGCCGCCCCGTCGCCGCACGCGCCACGCGCAACGCGCTCATCACCGCTTCCGTACCCGACGAAACGAACCGCAGCTTTTGCACGAACGGCAAGCGTTCGGTAATCCATTCGGCCAGCGCGAGTGAATAAGGTTCGCACGCGCCGAAGCTCCACGCCGTGTCAATCGCGGCATGAACTTCCGCCATCACGTCGGGGTCACGATGCCCCAACAACAACGGCCCGAAGCTCTGGCAAAAATCTATGTATTCGCGCCCTTCGACCGACGTGAGCAATGCACCTTGCGCGCTGGCGAAAAAGACGGGCGTGCCGCCGACTGCTTTGAAAGCGCGCACGGGCGAATGCACGCCGCCGGGCGCTACGCGCAACGCGCGCTGAAAGAGTTGCTCCGAGTTTTCGTTCATCCGCTGATTCCCAATTGCTGCGCATAACGCGCGCCGTAAGTGATGATGAATTGCGCGCCCGCGCGTTTGAAGACATGCCACGTTTCGAGCAACGCGGCTTCAAAATTCACGAGGCCGCTTTCGGCTAGCAAAGCCAGCCCGGCGTATTCGCCGCTGACTTGATAAGCGCCGACCGGCTTGCCCGTGCGCTTGCGAATCGGGCGAATCAAATCGAGCGAAGTCAATCCTGGTTTCACCATCAACAGATCCGCGCCTTCGTCGGCACAACGCTGACTGGCGGCGAGCGCGGCGCGGCGATTGCGCGGGTCGAGTTGATAAGCGCGGCGGTCGCCGAATTGCGGCGCGCTATCTGCCGCCTGGCGAAAGGGACCGTAAAAGTTGCTGGCGAATTTCGTGCTGTAACTCATGATCGGCGGCGTGTCATAGCGGCATTCATCGAGCTTCCTGCGTATGCGCGCCACGCGGCCATCCATCATATCGCTGGGCGCGATGCCGTCCGCGCCCGCTTCCGCAAAGGCCAGCGCGGCGCACGCCAACTCATCCAACGTAGCGGGCAAATCAAGCTGTTCCTGCTTCATCACGGCGCAATGTCCGGTGTCGGTCGAAGAGCAAAGGCAAGTGTCTACCCAGAGAAAAAGCGCGTTGCCGAAACGCGACTTGAGCGTACGAATTACTTCCTGCGCGAAGTGATGATTGAAATCCGCCGCTTGCTTCGACGCGGGAACGGGAAAGAGCAGGAATTGCGTAACGCCCGCCGCGAGATCGCGTTCAACTTGCGCCGCGACACTCGCCAGATTGAGCCGCACGTTGCCGAACAAACCAGGAATGGGTTCATCGCGCGACAAGCCTTCGACTACAAAGAGCGGTTGAATGAGTTGCGCGCGCGTGAATTCGGTCTCGGCGCACAAGTCGCGCAAATGGCGGCTGCCGCGCAAGCGCATTAGGCGTTCAGTTGTCAGGCGTTGTGTCATTCGTTTTGTCTCTTTCAAGGTGCTCGGTCAGCCCATCTCCGTCAGCCACGCTTCGTGATCGAGGCACAAATGCGGTTCGATGCCGGCGGCGCGCAAAGCCTCTTGCGTAGCGCCCGGCCCACAGAAGTGCGTGCGCTTGAGCCAATCAGGTTGCAGCGTGAGCGCGTGTTGAAACGCCGAACCGCTAGACCAGAAAAAATATTCAGCTTGATTCATCCCACTGGGTTGTGCCTCCTCCGCGCGCGGATGAAGTTCATAAGTCGCCAGCACCGGCATGGTGCTTTCGGTATGGCTCGCCACGTGTGTGAGCTTGCGCCACGCTAACGGTGCGCCGTGCAAAGTTTCGATCTGCGTTGGCTCGTGTTCGCCCAAGCCTTCGGCGCAACCGTTGACCCACACGCCGCGCGTCGCCAGCTTGCGCCACGTTTCCCAGCCGCTCGCCCACACACGCTGAGTGGGAGCAATCTGCCAGCCGTCAGGCAAGGCGCTCGCTTTGGCAATCCACAACGGAGGTTCGCCTGCCAATTGCGGCACGTTGAGCGGCGTGCGCCTGAACCAATCGCTTTGTGCACGTTCGAGCGGCCAAAGTTTTGTCCGCGCCACTTTAGGTGGGCGCGGGCGCAAAGGTTGCAACGTAGCTCGTGTGACGGCTTGCCCTGCCATATCCAGACCACACAGAAAAGTGATTTCGCCATAAGTGCGCCGCAATACGCTTACGCCAATCGCCTGATGGCATCCGCCGCCGTACGCTTTGAGAATCGCGCGTTCGCGCTCGACAGCGGATTGCGTCTCAAAGCAATTGATCGCTCGCAACCACTCGATGAGCTTTGCGTCGCCGCGTTTCACTTCAATCGCCAGCGCGCCTTGTGCCGCCGCCGTCGGATTCAAGCGCAAGGGCAACACCATCCAATGACAGCGCGCCAACGCCGCGCGCAAAGTCGAGCGTTCCGTCGCATATTCATCCGCCGTCGTTTCAAGCAAACGATCCAGCGCCGCTTTGGCGACGATCAGGCCATCGGCGTTTTCACTGAAAAGTTTCGCTACGCGCGTTTGAATGTTGCCGCGCACCGGCTTGAATTCGAGTTCTGAGATTTGAGCAGGCAGTGCGGCGGGCAATACATCGCGCAGATTTTGCGCGCGGCGCGGCGCTGAAGTCAGCACGGTGAATTTCTCGAAGGCTTGCGCTGATTGCCAACGTTCGGCATTGACGAGTAAAACGTCGCGCTGGTCGGCGCGCGGCAACGTAGCCGTAATGATCGTTTCCCCGCTTTCTTCAATCGGCAGGTCTTTCCAAGAATGCACGACGAGGTCGCATTGCTGGGCAAGCAAGGCTTGGCGCAAGTCCGCTGTGAATACGCCTTTTTCCGTCATCTGCCACAGCGGTTCATCGGCGCGCTGATCGCCGAGCGAAGCGCTGAATTGGTATTGCAAAGCGAGTTGCGGATGCGCGGTTTGCAACGCCGCGCCGACGAGTTCGGCCTGCAAGCGCGCCAACGGCGAACGCCGTGCGGCAATTGTCAGATCAAGTTGCGCGGCAGCACTCACGCGTATACGTCCTCCCAGCCCCACGGACGGCATTGCACTTGCCGCGTCTGCCGTTGCGCGAGTTGCGCGCACGCTGCCCGCGCCGCTTGCGCACGCGCGGCGGCTTGCCGTTGGTTCGCTTGTACGCGCGCAAAAAAA
>JANNUY010000751.1:0-10353 GCA_031414155.1 Acidobacteriota bacterium | reverse complement strand
GCATAACTACCGCATTTCATTCGGCATTCCCGGCGTGATTCGCCACGGACGCACGCTGACCGGCGTAAATCTCGGCGGAGACGTATGGCGCAATTACGACTTGCGCGCTGCCTTGCACAAACTCACCGGCAAACCGGTCGTCGTTATCAACGATGCCGATATGCAAGGCCTCGGCGCGATCAAAGGCAAAGGCGTAGAGATGGTCATCACGCTCGGCACCGGCGTAGGCTCCGCGCTGTTTGAAGACGGACGCCTCGCGCCGCATCTCGAACTCGGCCACGCGCCTTTCCGCGATGGTCAGACTTTTGAAGAACAACTTGGCAACAAAGCCTTTGAAGAAGTCGGCGTGCAACGCTGGAACAAGCGCCTCAAAAAGGCCATCGCCTTTTGGCATACGCTGACCAATTACGACACGCTTTATTTGGGCGGCGGCAATACCGAACACATCAATTTTAAGCTGCCCGTCAACATCGAAATCGTGTCGAATTCCTTTGGCATCAGAGGCGGCATCTGGGTTTGGAAGGATGCGAATCTCAAAGACGGAATTCAGAAATGACATGCCGTTTTATCTCGTAGCAACGCCAATTGGGAATCTTGAAGACATAACCTTGCGCGCTTTGAATACGCTCAAGGCCGTAGACCTCGTTGCCTGTGAAGACACGCGCCATACGGGACGCTTGCTGCAACACTTCGGCATCAGCAAGCCCACTGTCAGCTATCACGAACACAACGAACGCGAGCGCACGGCGGAGCTAATCGAACGCCTGACCGCAGGCGCGAGCATTGCCCTCGTCTCTGACGCAGGCACGCCGGGCATTTCTGATCCGGCTTATCGTTTAGTGCAAGCTGCGATTGAACGCGGCGTTGAGGTGATACCGATACCCGGCGCGACGGCCTTGATCTCTGGCTTGATTGCTTCAGGCTTGCCGACTGATAGTTTTTTCTTCGCCGGATTTCTGCCGCCCAAACAACAAGCGCGGCGCATAAGACTGGAAGCCTTGCAAACGATACGCGCGACGCTCGTTCTTTACGAAGCGCCGCACCGCATTCGTGAAATGTTGGCTGATGCGTTGGACGTATTAGGCAATCGCGCGGCGGTTGTAGCGCGCGAACTCACAAAATTGCACGAAGAGTTTTTGCGCGCTACGTTGTCAGAACTGATCGAACGGCTGTCAGAGCCGCGCGGCGAAATGGTCGTCGTGATCGCAGGCTTTGAACCGACTGTCACAGAAAACGTAACGGGTTCGATTACGGTGCAGGTTGAACAGTTGATGACGACGCTCGAACTCAACCGCAACGATGCGCTCAAGCAAGCCGCCAAAACGCGCGGCATTTCTAAAAACGAAGCGTACCAGTTGTTGCTTTCGGAGAAACAGAATGAAGGAAACCAATAAAATCAAAATGGATGCTGAAGAAATAAAAAGGCAAAAGGCAAAAGGCAAAAGGCAAAAGGTCGGCACTTCTCTTTTTTCTATTTCAGCTTTCAAGCGCATTGGGGCAACCGAGGTTCTTCACTTTTGCCTTTTGCCTTTTGCCTTTTGCCTTTTTATTTGTCCGCCAACCCAAGCCCAGTTGCTAAAAAAGTCTGATTACGGCGTAGGCGTCACCATCGCGGTTTATCAGTTTGACGAAACGCGCTCGAAACAGTTCGGCTTGACGACGAAGCTCAAGCAAACGGTTTCAACGCCGGAAGACGAGATTGATTACATCTCGCGCACTTACGGCGTGGAAGAATTGAAGCTGCGCTTCCTGCGTCCGTCAGTAGGGTTGAAAGAAGGCGAGGCCTTCACCGAAACGCAAACCGTACACGAAAAGCCGCTGGTGATTACCGTCACGCCGCGTCTCGTGACGCGCGAAGACGTGAGTTTCGACCTTTCGATTAAATACGCGGGGAAGCCGCTGATGGAATTCGTCAGCATCAGCGCCAACAATTACGAGACGGTTATGTTGCGTGGCGAAAAAAGCGGCTTCGGCATCCGCGAATTCAAAGGACCAGAAGGCGTCGAGTCCGTGCCCCAACCCCGTTCGATTCTGGTGACCGTCACGCCCGCGATCATCGTCGCCAAAGGATTGCAAAATAAGCCGTCAGATATTTCGCGCCCGACCGATGCTTATGGTTCGCGCGTGACGCTCGAAGCCAGCGATACGTTTGAGATGCCCGTCATCTTGAGCCGCGCGCCGCTGAAGTTTCCGCCCAGTTCGCAACCGAAAGGTTCTATCACGCTCGAAGTCGTAGTTACGCCCGAAGGCCGCGTGACAAACGTGCGCGTGCTGGATTCGCCCGATTCGGCTTACAACCCGAAAGCCATTGAGGCGATGCGCAATTACAAATTCACGCCCGCCAAGCTGAACGGACGCCCCACTTACGCCACATGGCGCGAGACATTCGTGATGGGCAAAGAAAAGCCGCTCTAAATAAAGACTTTGGTGCGCACGCGCCCTGGCGTGCTGTCTCGGCAGGAAAGGCAACGGGTGCTGAAAAGATTTCCTTTCAGCACGTTGATACGCCCCACCACGCTGGCACGAGAGGGCGCGTGCGTACCCACTACCCACTGAGTAGCAAAAAACAAAGGGCGCAGGATTGAAACCTGCGCCCTTCGTTTTTGTTCTTCTCGTCAAGCCATCCTTACGCCGCCTTAGGCTGGTCGCTTCTTCATCTTCGCACTCAATGTTTCGACTGCTTTCTTAAGCATCAGATCGTCTCCCGCTTTGGGCGCGACAATCGCGGGCGGAGCCGTGCCGGGTTGGGCGGGCGCGGGCGGATTGGTTTTGTCGGATTTGTTTTCGGCATCGTCGGGATTCACTTCGGCGAGGTCGGCGCGTTTGACTTCGACGTTCGGCATAACGTTGTCGGTCATGAAAATCTTGCCGTTGGGCGAAGCGTAACGCGCCACCGTCAACAGAAAAGCCGAGCCGTCATCAAGCGGGAAAAGTTGCTGCTCCGAACCCATGCCGAAGATCGTGCGTTCACCGACAACATCGCCGCGTTGGTTTTCCATCAAAGCGGCGGCGACGATTTCAGCCGCGCCCGCTGTCGTGCGGTCAATGATGACGGCGACGGGCAAGTCGGTGATTTCGTTGTTCGGCTTGGCATCAAACGTCGCCAATTGCTTTTCTTTGCGTCCCATCGTCTTGACGATCAAGCCGGACTTGAGAAAGTAATCAGCCAGATCAACGCCTTCTTTCAATTCCCCACCCGCTGAACCGCGCAGGTCGAGCAGCAAAGATTTCGCACCTTTCTTGATGACGTCACGCACGACTGCGGCCACCGCGTCGGCTTGGCCTTTTCTGAGAATTGGGACTTTGACGTAGCCGATTTGCGCTTCAAGCAATTTGTTTTCGACGGGCGCGTTGGCAATGACGGCGCGGGTGATCTTGAGCTTTTCGGTCTTGCGATTGGTGAGCGAGAGTTCGATGACCGTACCGGGATTGCCAGCCAGCAGCGTGCGCATGTCATATAAATCAAGATCGCGCGTCGCGTGTCCGTCAAGGTATTCGATCACGTCGCCGACGCGAATGCCCGCCTTGTCGGCAGGCGAGCCGGGCACGAGCGCAATAACATAGGCATAACCGTAATAAGTGCCGATGACCATGCCAGTCATGTCGGTCGTACCTTTGCCTGCCTGATAATCTTTAACTTGTTGCGGCAAGAGGTAAGCGCTGTAAGGATCGAGTCCATCGGTCAAACCGCGCAACGCGCCGATGCGCACTTTTTGCAGATCGGGTTTCTCGACGTAATCAGAAACAATCTTGTTGACGACTTCGTCGAAGATGCGCAATTGCTGATACGGCCCCGGTTGCGCCAACGCGCGCAAAAACGAACTATTCGAGGTCGAGAGCATTCCCCCGACAATCGAATACAACGCAACGAAAGCAGAAACCGTAATCAAAGTGAGCTTGACGCGAATGGACATGCAAATACTCCTTACACCACAAAGATATTCTGAAAGGGGCGGCCCAAATGAAGCACCAACTAAGAAATGATGATACTGCACCCGAAAAGAACGGTGCAACCACAGTGTTTTGCACGCGACCTTCTCACGGTTGACAACCCATTTAGGCTTAACCAAGATGCCGCCCATTCACCACAATATCTATTTTCCCATCTGCTTTTCTCTTTGAAGGAGCTTTGTTTATGTCCGTTAATGCCCAATTCTCGCTTGCGCCGGAACGCTATTTCAACGGCGGAGCCGCGCAACGCCAGTTAGCCCAAGAGCTTTACGATCAAGTGGCTACGAAACCTCTCGTATGTCCGCACGGCCACGTAGACCCGCGCATGTTCGCAGACCCTGATTATCAGTTCGGTTCGCCGACCGAGCTTTTGCTGATTCCCGATCATTACGTTTTTCGGATGCTTTATTCGCAGGGCATTTCGCTTGAGTCGTTAGGCGTGCCGCGCACCGACGGCGGCGCAGTCGAAAGCGACCATCGCAAAATCTGGCAGACGTTTGCGGATAATTATTTTCTGTTTCGCGGTACGCCAACGGGAATGTGGCTCACGCACGAATTGCACGATGTGTTCGGCATTCGCGCCAAGCTAAGTGGATCGAATGCACAAGCCGTCTACGACCAAATTTCCGACGCCTTGAGCAAACCGGAATTTCGTCCGCGACAGATGTTCGAGCGCTTCAACATTTCGGTGTTAGCAACAACCGATGCGGCGCACGATACGTTGGAATATCACCAGCAGATTAAGGCTTCAGGTTGGGCGGGGCGCGTCGTGCCTACGTTTCGGCCTGACGCAGCAGTGAACGTTGACCGCCCTGACTGGCGCGCCAGCATTGATGAATTGGGCAAGGTCTGCGGCTTTGAAATCACAAGCTATCGCAAATTAATTGAAGCACTCGAAAGCCGTCGTGCCTATTTCAAATCGCTGGGGGCGACGGCGACCGATCACGCGGCGCTTACGCCTTATACGAATGAACTCTCTGACACCGAAGCCGACGCGATCTTTCAGCGCGCACTGGCAGGCACAGCGAGTGAAGCCGACGCGACGAATTTCACCGGACACATGCTGATGGAAATGGCGCGTATGAGCATCGAAGACGGCCTCGTGATGCAATTCCATCCGGGTTCGTTCCGCAATCACAACGAAATCATTTTTAATCGCTTCGGTTTTGATAAGGGCTGCGACATTCCGCTGGCGACGGAATACACGCGGAATCTGCGACCGCTGTTGAACAAGTATGCCAACGATGCGCGGCTGTCGCTGATTCTTTTCACGCTGGACGAGACGACTTATGCGCGCGAGTTAGCTCCGATCGCCGGACATTATCCGGCAGTAAAGCTGGGGCCGCCGTGGTGGTTCCATGACAGTTGGAACGGGATGATGCGCTTCCGCGATCAAGCGATGGAAACCGCCGGGCTGTATAACACGACGGGTTTTAACGACGACACGCGCGCGTTCCCTTCGATCCCCGCGCGCCACGACGTAGCCCGCCGCGCCGATGCCAACTGGCTCGCCAGCCTCGTCACCCGACACGTCATTGACCGCGCCGACGCCGACGAAATGATTCACGATGCCGCTTATCGGCTAGCGGCGAAGGCTTACAAGTTCTGAACAAGACCTATGACTTTCGCTGAAGCACAAACCCGCATCGCGCAATCGCAACGCATCGCAGGCTTTTCGGGCGCGGGCATTTCTACGGAATCAGGCATCCCTGACTTTCGCAGCCCGAACGGCGTATGGGCTACGAACCGCATCGTTTACTTTCACGAATTCCTGCAAGACCGCGCCGCGCGCGTCGAGTCGTGGCGGCAAAAATCATTGATCTGGCCCGCGATGCGTGACGCCGTGCCGAACGCTGGGCATCTGGCTTTCGCCGATCTCGAACGGCGCGGCAAGCTGTCGGCGATGATTACGCAAAACATCGAAGGGCTGCATCAACGCGCGGGCAACAGGCCTGAGAAAGTCATCGAATTGCACGGCACGATGGTCGCCGCCGAATGTCTGTCGTGCTTTGATCGCATGCCGTTGGATGTAGCAATTGAACGCATCGCGCACGGCGACGCGGCTCCGGCGTGCGAGAAATGCGGCGGGATGCTGAAACCGGCGACGGTAAGTTTCGGGCAATCCATGCCCGCGCTGGAAATGGAGATGGCAGCAGTGGTCAGTCAGGAATGCGAGGTCTTTATTGCCGTAGGCTCTTCGTTGCAGGTTTATCCAGCGGCATCGTTTCCCGAACTCGCCAAACAAAGCGGCGCTACGTTAATCATAATCAACCGCACCGAAACACCGCTGGATGACCTTGCCGATTTAGTCATCCGGGAAGAAATCGGCCAAGCCTTGCCGCGTCTGGTTGGAATGTCTGCGCATTAACCGCAATGCTTTGCTCCATCGGAACAACGCGAGTAAGATCACGCCATTCACAAACCGCAATCATCCCTAATCGCAGAAACTGTTTTTACCGGCAGCACGACTGCCTTCAACTTAATTTAATGAGGAATTGATGATGAGCAAAAAAACGACACGTAGAGATTTTGTTAAACAGAGCGTTACCGCTGCTGGCGTAGCCGCGACCTTCGGCACCGCACCGATGTACATCAAAGCGAGCGTATTCGGCGCGAACGACAAGATGCAGTTGGGCTTCATTGGCGTAGGCGGACGCGGGAATTCGCTGTTGCGCGATTTCGCCGCAGCTTCGCAAACGCATCCGTTGAACATCGTCGCGGTGTGCGACACCTATAAAAAACGCCTGACGCAAGCCAGCGAAAAGGTGACGAAATCCATGGGCAGCGCGCCGGGCTTGCAAACGCTTGATTACCGCGAAGTCATCGCGCGCAAGGATATTGACGCGGTCGTAGTGGCTACGCCCGATCATTGGCACGCGCCGATTTCGATTGCGGCGATGCAAGCGGGCAAAGATGTCTATTGCGAGAAGCCGATGACTAAGACCGTCGAAGAAGCCAAGAAGTTTGCCGAAGTGGCGAAAGCGACCAAACGCATCGTGCAAATCGGTTCACAAACGACTTCGAGCGATCAATGGTGGAAGGCGCGCAAGGCCATCCAAGACGGCATGATCGGACAGTTGTTGATGAGCCAGGGCAGCTATCATCGCAATTCCATCGAAGGCGAATGGAATTACACGATTGATCCGAACGCGGGGCCGAACGGCAAAGGCGAAGATTACATTGACTGGAATATGTGGTTGGGCGGTGCGCCCAAACGCGCTTATAACGCCGACCGTTTCTTCCGCTTCCGCAAGTATTGGGATTACAGCGGCGGCATTGCCACCGACCTGTTCTATCACGTCGTAGCTCCGCTCAACCTGTGTTGGGGCGAAGCGCAATTTCCGCACAAGGTCATGGCTTCAGGCGGCACGTATGTATTCAAAGACGAACGCGAAGTGCCTGACACCTTTCATTTGATTGCTGAATTTCCGAAAGGCCACTCGCTGGTGTTGTCGTCTTCGATGGCGAACAGCACGCACATTCCCGGCCTGTTACGCGGACATGAAGGAACGATCATGATGGTTCCCGAAGGCGCGTTCGAAGGCCGCGTTGAACACATCACCGTCACGCCGGAACGACTCTTCAAAAAGAAATTCGCGGAAAAATTCGGCAGCGAAGAGGTCAAACTGATGACCGAAAAGCGCGAATCGCATTACGAAAACTTTTTGCGCTGCGTGAAAACCCGCGAGGCGAACGTACTTGATGCGCAAACCGCTTATCGCGCGATGACGACCATTGGCATGGCCGTCGAATCGTATCGTCAAGGCCGCGTTTTGTATTTCGACGAAGTGTCGCAACGCGTGACCGACAAGCCGGTTGCTCCGCAACAAGCGGCGCGTTCATAACAACCAACCGGTAGGGCAGGTTTAAAACCTGCCCTACTTTTCAGAGGCTCTCAATGACTAACTTATCGCGGCGCACGGCCGTTCAATCAATTTTAACCAGCGGCGCAGCATTGGTGCTTCCCGCAGAAATCGCCGCACAACAAACTGTTACCGCTGTCGCACCGGCCTTTCGCGCAACGCATGCGCCGAAACCGTTGCCCTTCGATCCGGCCAAGCTCAAAGGCATTTCAGAAAAGCTGATTCGTTCGCATCACGAGAACAATTACACGGGCGCGGTCGGCGCGTTGAACCTGATCGAAAAGCGTTTGGCTGTGATGGTGAACGATAAAGATACGCCGGGCTATGTTTACGCCGATCTCAAGCGCGAAGAGTTGGTGCGTACCGGCTCCGTCGTGTTGCACGAAAACTATTTCGCCAATCTGGGCGGCGACGGCAAAGCGGGTGGTGAGATTTTGACGGCGCTTAAAACACAATACGGCAGCTTTGAAGCGTGGGAAGCCGAATTCAAAAAGACCGCGCAAGGTTTGGCGGGCGGTTCGGGCTGGGTAGTGCTGGCGCACAACTTTCACACGGGTGAACTGCACAACTATTGGGCGTGGGATCACATGCACAACGCGCCGTTCTCGCGTCCGTTGGCGGTGCTTGATATGTATGAACACGCTTATCACATGGATTACGGTTCGGCGGCGGCGAAATACATTGACGCGTTTATGACCAACTTGCATTGGGAAGAAGTGAATCGCCGCTTCGTCACCGCGCAAAAAATGGCCGCCCTCTTGAAATGAATTCCCAAGCCATCAAGCAGAAAGCTTCTGCATTGGGCTTCGATAAAGTAGGCATCGTGCCTGCCACCGCATTGACCGAAGAAGGCGCGCGCTTGCACGAGTGGCTGGCGCGCGGCTTTCACGGTGCGATGGGTTATATGGCGCGCGACCCGCAACAGCGCGCCGATCCGCGATTATTATTGCCTTCAGCCAAGTCCGTCGTTTGCGTAGCCCTCAACTATTTCCAACCTGAAAAACACTCTGAAGATAAATCTATCGGCAAAATATCGCGCTACGCTTGGGGCGACGATTATCACGACGTGCTGCGCGACAAACTCAAAGCCTTACTGGCGTGGGTGCGCGAAACTTCGCCTGAAACAGAAGCCAAAATCTGTGTGGATTCAACACCAATGATGGACAAAGCGTGGGCGGTGCGCGCAGGGATTGGCTGGCTGGGAAAGCATAGCAACGTGATTACCAAAGAGTTCGGCTCGTGGGTTTTTCTCGGCGAGTTGGTGTTGTCGGTCGAACTCGAATACGACAGCTATATTGAGCCTGACCATTGCGGCAAATGTACGGCGTGCCTCGACGCGTGCCCGACGGGTGCGATCATCGCGCCTTATCAAGTGGACGGTACGCGCTGCATCTCTTACGGCACGATTGAAGTGCGCGATGAGACGTTGCCCGAACCGATTCATTCAAATCTGAACAATTGGATATTCGGTTGCGACATTTGTCAGGACGTTTGCCCGTGGTCGCGGTTTTCCAAAGCGACGAATGAAGAGTGTTTTACGCCGCGCGAAGGAATAACTAATCCATCGTTAAATCAGTTGGCTGAACTTACGCAGGAAGAATTTTCCACACGCTTTCGCAAGAATCCGGTCAAGCGCACGAAGCTCGCGGGCTTGCGACGCAATGCCCAAGCGGCGCTTACCGCAGGCAACACAGAGAGTAGTGACGATCTCACTACGCAAAAAAAGAGCGGCACTGTGAAGCATATCAGCAAACTGACCTAACTCAGGGGTCGCTCATTTTTCCGCCACGACATATTCCCCATCCACCACACCAGCAAAAATATCGAACCGCAAATCGCCAGTTCAACCAGTGCGAGCTGGGTCAGATCAAAAGCCTTGCCCAGAATCGAATGATGATGCCAGACATAAGGCATCGGAGGCTCCAGCCCTACACGCAAGCGGTCGTGGCGAAAGGGCCAGAGCAATTCGACACCGGATGACGACGTGAACAGCCAATCCAACAACGGATGCGTCGCCATCGCGGCGGCATAAACAAACATCTGGCGCGTATGTTCCCTGCTCTCGTGCAACAACACGGCGACCAGCCAGCCGCACAGCAAGGCGAAGCCGAGCGAGTGCGTAAAGTCGTGGTGCCAGCCGCGTCCGGCAAAGGGCGCGAAGGGCAACCACTTGAACGCGCAATCAAAGTCGGGCGCGACGGCCAGCAGAAAGCCCAGCGCATAAGCGCGCCAGTTTTTGTTTCCATCCTGTTGACGATGACAGAGCGCGATCACCGTCGCGCCCATCAATCCGTGTGCTATCGGTAAAGGCATTGCGATTCCTCTTTCAGTATTTCGTACCTGCCAAATCAACGAGTTTTAGCTCCGGCGCAGCAGCAATTTCAAGCGGGTTGTGCGCTGACGGTTGGTGCTTACCGAATCCGCTCAAGATGGTTTCAAGCACGGGCAGCATCTGCCCGGCGCGGCGCGCACGAATGACCCAATCCCACAGCGGTTCGAACTTTTTCCAACCGGCGGCGTAGCCCGCGTGGCGCAAACG
>JANNUY010000750.1:0-2480 GCA_031414155.1 Acidobacteriota bacterium | reverse complement strand
GTTCAGGATTTGCACTTGCGGATCAACGGCCAAACGTTCTGCGAAGCGTCGCGCCAATTGACAGCAACGCTCGACGATGCTCGCTACGCCGTTGCTGCCCAGCGCGCGCAACGCAGCGTAAATCGCAAAGCATCGCGCGCGCCGCGAAGCCTCTGGCACCCAATTGTGATTGTCGCGTACTTCATCTGGGCTCGGCACGTAATAGGCCGCGTTCAACGTCATCGCGGCATAGTGCGCGGCGCGGTCGCTTACGAACACCAAGCCAGAATCGTAAGGCACGTTCAGCCATTTGTGGCAGTCCACCGAAAACGAATCGGCCTGTTCGAGTTGAGCGACCAGCGGACGATATTGCGCTGAGGCCGCTACCCAGCCGCCGAACGCGCCATCCACATGCAACCAACCCAGTTTGTTATGAAGCCTGTTACGAACAAGTGGAACAATCTCTGCCAGCGGATCAAACGCGCCGGTGTTCACGTTGCCTGCCTGCGCGCAAACCAGCACGGGCGTATTGATGTGCGAGAGCGCGGCTTCAAGCGCGTCGGCTCGCATACGGCCTTGTGCGTCGGTCGCAACGCGCGTAACGCGCTCGCGTCCGAGGCCGAGCATTTGCAGCGCGGCAAAAACCGAGATGTGCGATTCGTCGCTGGTCACCACTGTGAAGGCAGGCGCGCCGAACAAGCCTTGCACTTCGACATCCCATCCGACGCTTTTGAGCAAGGCGTGCCGCGCCGCCGCCAAGCCGGTGAAATTCGCCATCGTGCCGCCGGTTACCAGCCCCATACTCATCTCGCTCGGCAAGCCCAACAGTTCAAGCAACCACGTTCTCACGACCTCTTCGACCGCCGCCGCCGCAGGTGAAAGCACAAACGAAAAAGCATTTTGATCCCACACCGAAGCCAGCCAGTCTGCTGCTACGCTGACCGGCAATGCGCCGCCAGTCACAAACCCGAAGTAACGCGGCCCCGGCGTCGCAACCAAGCCCGGTTCTGCGGCGGCAACCAGATGCTCGATCACTTCGCCCGCATCAGCGCCATCCGCTGGCAATGCGCCGCCCAGACTTTCCAGCAAGGCGGCAAATTCCATCGGGGCTGCCACAGGTCGCTCGTGCAAACGCGCCAGATAGTCCAGCGCGTGCGCGGCGGTTCGTTGGAGTAACGCTTCGTTGTTCATCTTGAATTACCGCGCGGCGAATTTTTGCACGCGCCAGTTTTTGATTTCAGCGACATAGAGAGCGCCCGTGCTGTCGAGCGCGATGTTATGCACGAAATCGAGCTTGCCCGGCACTTTGCCGTAACCGCTCAACGTGCCCAGCGTTTGCCCTTCCATATTCAGTTTCACGATGCGGTTGTTCACGCCATCGCACATGTAGATGCAATTTTCTTTCGCCGAATAAACAATGCCCCACGGCGCGCCGATGTCCGTCCACTTGCCGAGGAACTTGCCGTGCGCATCGAAAATCTGAATGCGGTTGTTGAGGCGATCAGCGACATAAACGCGCTCCTGCGCATCGAGGCAAACATCGTGTACGAGATTGAATTCGCCATCGCCCGTCCCCTTCTTGCCCCAATGCGTGAGGTATTCGCCGTCGCGGTTGAATTTGATTACGCGCGCGTTGACGTAACCGTCCGAGATATAAAAGTCGCCGTTCTTAGCAAACGCAATGCCGGTCGGTTCGTTGAAAGCATCCTTGCTGTCGTTGTTTCCAGCCGTGCCTTGCCGATTGCCTACGATCATCAGCACGCGGCCTTCGGTGTTGCATTTGATGACGACATGGCCTTTGACATCAATCAGCCAGACGTTGCCTTCGCTGTCTACGCGAATGCCATGTGACGCGACGATCTTGAGGTCGGGCCACGCTTGCAAAAACTTGCCTTCGCGGTCGAATTGCATCACCGGATGCGCGCCGCGCGTGAAGACCCAAACATTGTCTTGCTTGTCTGTGGCTACGCCCGAAGCCTCGCCGAAATTCCATCCCTTCGGCAGCTTCGCCCAATCGCTGACGAGTTTGTGCGGCAGCGGCGGGCCGGATTTGAGTTGCGTGGGGACGAAGGCAAATAAGATCAGCAATAAAAGGATGGTGCGCATATTCAAACTCCTGTGGTGAATCAAAACGTAGCAATTGGATTGAGCGGAGACCCCGTTCCGCCAGTAATCGGCAACGGCGCAGCGGTCAACAAAAACGTCCAGCGTTTGCGTTGCCCCGCCGCCGCGCTCAACGCCTCGAGATCGCAGTTGTCGAAGATATGTACGCCCATCGCATTCAGTGTCAGCAAATGCACGGGATGCGTTACGCCTTCAATGCCGGAAGGCAATACGTCGCTGGCAGCATCGCTAGCGAGGATGGCGATGTCACGATCTTTCAGCCACTTTGCGCACGAAGCATGCAAGCCCGCTGTACCTTTCTCAGCATCCCAGGGCCCAAGGGCAGCGCGTCGCGCCCAGCGTCCGGTGTTGATGAAGACCGCATCACCGGGGCCGAC
>JANNUY010000749.1:0-4423 GCA_031414155.1 Acidobacteriota bacterium | reverse complement strand
CACAGCCGACCGACGGGACGATTTATGCGCTGACTGCGAACAATAACCTGCTCGTATTTAACAGCCTGACGCCGGGCACGATTACGCGCACGATCACGAACACCGGTCTGGCGACAGGCGAGACGATACTCAAAATTGATTTTCGTCCGAGCACGAACCAGCTTTATGCGGTGAGCAGCGCCAACCGTATTTATTCCATCAACACGACCACCGGCTCGGCGACGGCAGCAGGCACGGCGGCCTTCACACCGGCGCTCAACGGCACGGCTTTCGGTTTCGATTTCAATCCAACCGTAGATCGCATTCGGCTGGTGAGCGACGCCGAACAGAATTTGCGGCTGCACCCCGACACGGGCGCGGTGGCCGCGACTGATTCACCGTTGGCTTACGCGGCTAGCGACGCCAACGTCGGCGCGAATCCAAATCTCGTCGGCGAGGCTTATACCAACAGCTTTCGCGGAGCGACCACGACTACGTTATATGGGATTGACTCGAATCTAGATACGTTGGTCAGGCAAGGCTCAGTCGGTGCCGCGCCGGTTTCGCCCAACGGGGGACAGCTTTTTACCGTAGGGCCGCTGGGCGTCAACACGACCAGTCAAGTGGGTTTCGACATTCTTGCGCCGGGCGATACGGCATTGGCGGCGCTCACTCCGCAAGGCTCGACCAGCTCGTCGCTCTATTCCATCAACCTGCTTTCGGGGACGGCGACGCTCATCGGTGCGATTGGCTCAAACCAGATAGTGCGCGGCCTGGCCGTGCCCAACAATTACGCGCCGACGCTGTCACAGGTGGGGATTGCCGCAGTCAATGCCGCCAGTTATAGCGGCGATGCCTTAGCGCCTGACATGATCTCGGCGCTGTTCGGCAACTTCGTGACGCAAAACAACCAGTCCGTACCCGCCGGTACGCTGCCGTTGCCGACGACACTGGCCGGAGTGAAAGTGACCGTGAACGGCACCGACGCGGGGTTATTTTTTGTCAGCCCGGGTCAGATCAATTTCCTGGTTCCGTCTAACGTGCCCGAAGGATCTGCCACAATAACGGTGACGAATTCTGACGGCACCACCCGCACCGGCACCGTGACGATCAAACGCGCCTCGCCGGGCATTTTCACACGCAATGCCACCGGGCGAGGCACGCTGGCGGGCCTCGGCACGGCCGACGGCATCACGTATGAAACCCTCGTCAACCCAGATGGCAGCGAACGCCCCATCAGCGCGGGCACAGCCCAAACCCCTAATTGGGTCGTAGTCTTCGGCACAGGCATTCGCAATGCCCCAGCCGCCAATCCGAACGACACTGACCTCGTGGCCGAGGCGGTCACCGCCACGATTCAGGGCATCCCGGCAAGGGTCACGTACGCAGGCCCTTCCAGTGGCTTTCCCGGGGTTGATCAAGTCAACGTCGTGATTCCGCCGCAACTGGCAGGCGCGGGACAAGTCACCTTGCGTTTGACGGTCAACGGCGTCGCGTCAAACGCCGTCACCTTCACAGTGGGCGGCACCGCGCCTGCTGTGACATTGACCGAACTGTCAATCGGCCAGACCGTTTCAGGTACGCTGACCACCGGCGACCAAGTGATGCGCGCGGGCGATGAAACCGGTCGCACGTATTTCTTCGACGCTTATCGTTTCACGGGCTTTGCTGGTCAGGCGCTTTCGATAGAGGCGCGTTCGACGGGCTTTGACACTTCGATTCTGCTTTATCGGCGCAATGCTGACGGTTCGCTGCGGCTGATTGCGGCTGACAAAGATTTGGGCGGATTGGGCGACAACGCTTTCGTCAATGGCAATGCGCTGTTATTCACCGTCTTGCCTGAGAGCGGCGAATACGTGGTTTATGTCACGAGTGATGAAAACAGCCCGAATGCGACCGGCGCTTATACGCTGCGCGTGCGCGGCAATGCGTTTAGCTCGATTGCTTACGGCGCGATGCTTAACGGCACTATCGGCACCGACGACTTGCAAACGGCAGCGGGCGTCTATGTTGACGCTTATTCTTTCAACGGAGCGCAAGGCGACAACGTGCAAATCAAGCTGAACTCAACGGCGTTTGATGCGATGGTTGCGCTCATCGGGCCGGATGGCACGCTGCTCAATGCCGATGACAACAGCGGCGGCGGACAGAACGCCTTGCTTACCCAACGTCTGTTCACTTCGGGCACTTACGTGATTCTGGTGACGCCCTTTACGCCCAACCGCACGGGGGATTACACCTTGATGCTCACGCGCCTTGCCAATGCGACGACCAATGCGACGCTGGCGCCGCTCGCATTGCGCCAGCAACCAAACGCTGCTGCCGACCGCCGGTCAGCCGCCAAGGTTTTCAATCTGGAAGCGGCAGCCTCATTCGAACACTTCAATGAACGCCGCGTAGTGTCGAAAGACTAATAGTCAAGACCAGAGAAACTGAAAAATAGCTGGAGGCGAAATAGGTGCTCATCTATTTCGCCTCCTTTTTTTTGGCAAGTTTCAGACAGCCTCGAAAGTAGCTAACAGTCATTTTCCATTTGCAATTTTTGATTTTTGATTTGCCATCGGTTTCCGAAGTATTCCGAAGCAATGGAAAATGAAAAATAGAAAATCGCAAATGGAAAATGATTGAACTGTTAGGCGGAAGATAAAACTTGCCTTTTTTTTGCGCAACGCTTCTGGCATTGGCTATTGGGTATCGCTAGTCTGACCGAAAGATCAGCGAAACGGGGAGCGTAAGCGATGAGTCATTAGGCAAATCGGCAACCATGCTTCAGGCCGATTCAGCGGGCTTTCCCGCAGGGCAAATAGGCCAGCCGGTTTACGGCTGGTAAAGCGGTATGGATTCTTTTTCAGCCCGTTTGAACGGGCTTCCGTCAACGGCTTTAGCCAAAGGCTTACTGCTAAAGCCTCTTGAGAAAGACGCTAAAGCGCCCTAACCAGACAACGCGCCTTCTCATTACCAGTCCTAAACGAACTGGCCTAACTGCCCTGCGGGAAAGCCCGCTGAAGCGGGCTGAATGCGCGCCCAAACATAGATCGGTTTCACTTCGGTTTACGGGAAGAATTTACTGCCCGCGCGCTGTAGGCGGATTAGTAACTCGCCTTACAGCGCACAAACCCGTAAGCGCAATCGCAACCGGCTCTGTGTACTGAGTAATAGCTTATGCTTCCCGCCCTTGATTGAGCATTCAATAAAAAAGACTGCCTGAATCAAATTCCGTCCCCCAACGGTTTCTGACCCAGGCAGCCTCAGCGCTCACGACAAAAGAAAAACAGAATCCCTTTTGTCATTTTCTTCTGTCGTGAGCTTACTCAAAATCGTGACTGGCACGCAACAGCGGCCAGCTACGATTTAGAAAACGATACCGACTGAAATGCGAATGTTATCTTGCCGCTGGCCTTCAAGCGTGAAAGGTGACAGCGCACCCGCATTGCCCAGCGCCGTGATCGAGCGATCACGCAAAAAGATCGGCGCGTAATCAACTTGAATCGCGCGAATGCTGAAGCGGTCGCCCAATCGCACATCTATGCCGCCGCCGAGGGCCGCCGCGAAATCGGTAGAGTTGGTTTCAAACGTGTTCCGCGTCGTGCCGCCCGTCACCGTGCGTTGCGTATCCACGACGAACCGCGTATGCGCGCCGCCTGCCAGCGCATGTACGAATGGTTCGACGCGCGCACGATTGCGGAACTTCACGATGGGGCCACCCATGAAGTAATAGACTTGGGTTTCGACCGAATTCTGTCCGCCGGTGAAATTGGTGTCGTCTTCGTTACGGTGAAAAGAGAAATCTCCTTTGATACCGAAAACCTTGGTGGGATAGCCCGCGATAGCTAAATTGACTCCGTGCGCGCCGCGGCGCCGGTCAAAGAAATCGTCTCTAAAAGCCTGATTAGGACTGTTAGGATCGAACCGGCCTTCTGCCTGCAAGTTTGAATATCCGGCGAAAAAGCTCACCGGTTGCCCCCCTTGCGCGAAAGCTGCCGAACTCAACATCAGGCAGCCGAATAACATAAATACGTTTTTCATAATTTACCTTCTCCTATCTATTTTTTGACTGTCTATTTGCAGTCTTGCTGATTTGATCAGTGCTTACCGATAAGCCAACTCAAATCGTGGTTGGTAGTTCCTCATCCGGGTTTCGTCGCTTTCGGGGAACACGGATCGAACCCGGTTGAGGCTTTGTGGTTGAATCATCAGACTCAAGCGTAACCGGCTGCGGCTCGCCGTCAGGTTGAAATGGGTCATCGGGACTCGCCGGAATGTTCGGCAGTTGCGGCGCAGGTTGCGTCATCGGCGCGTTTTCTGATTTTGGTTCTTCTTTTTTCATGACGATGGTTTATTGGGGATATGACAACCGTCGCGGGGGGGGCCAAAAACAAAAAGAACCGCCCCCCGCCGCCGTAATATTTTATTAATTTGTGAAAACACGGGTTGTTTTATATAA
>JANNUY010000748.1:0-4403 GCA_031414155.1 Acidobacteriota bacterium | reverse complement strand
CGGTCAACGAACCGCGTCCGCTGGGACGGCCTTGCGCTTGTCCGCCGCCGAATCCGCCCGCGCCTCCGCCGAACCCACCCAAGCCACCGGTTTGAAAGAGCGGCGCTTGGTTGAAATAGACACCGAGCTTTTCGCCGTAACCATACGCAATCGGGCTTTTGCGATCAGCGAATGAGGCGCTCATCACCGAGCCGCGCGCATTCAAAGTGCGCGCTTCCTGAATCGTCACGCCTTCGGTAATGCCGAAATCAATCGGCATTGACGAATTGCCGCCGATGGTGACAAAGAGGCCGCCGCCTTCGATAAAGCGTTGCAGGTTGGCGATACCAGGGATGCCCATGCCGCCGCGTATGTCGTCGGATGTGTCAGGCGATTGCGCCATATTCGGCGTGAGGTCGGAGCCTTTCCACGGCAGCGCAGGTTCGCTGTCGCCGCGTTTGGCATTGCCACGCACGATGGATTGCGCCGAGCCGCGCGCGGGCGGAAATACGATCACGTCAAACTTGTCGCGCAGGTTCGCCGTGTCGCGCAGCACGTGTTCCGAGATGTAAGTGTAAGGAATGTTCAGCCGGTCGAACTCAATGCGGAACCAGCCTTCGTCTTGCGTGTTCACCCACGTATGCACGAGCGCGATGCGCGGCGCGGCCAGCGAATGCGAAGCGACTTCAGGAGCTTTGTCTACGGCATTGACGGTGATACCGAGATCGCTCGCTTCTTTGGCAATGCGCGCGGCGACATCCGATGGATTGCCTTCAGCCTTGATGATGAATGAACCCGTGTTGAAAGCGCGTTCGCCGATTTTGAAATCAGCTTCGGCGGCGTTCATCTTCACGTCTTTCAACCGATAGAGAAACGTCGCCAGCGAGTTGTCGGTGTTGTGATTGATGACCCATGCAGTTGCGCTTGAACCTTCGACTTTGCCAGTGACTTTGATCATTCCGTTCGTTAGCGTCATCGGCTTGTCGAGAACGCCCGGGTCTTTGACGCGCACGGTTTTGACGTTGTGCAACGGCCCCAGCGTCCAGCCCGTGTCGTCATATGGGCGCGGATCGTTCACGTTGTAATACTGCGTGTCGAGCAACATATCGGCCATGCGCGAATAAGGCTGATCCATCCGTACGACGTAACTGCCAGCAGGGAATTTGCCGTCCTGCGTTTCGATGGCTTCGTTGGTGCGATGCACTTCGCAACCTTGCAGCTTGAGCAAGTTGAGCAACTCGGCTTGTCCGCCCGGACGCGCTTCGTCACCAGGCAAAACCCACGCGGCGGGGCCTTCGGTGCGCGCTTTGGCAACGGAGCGTTTGCTCTTGAGATAAAAGTTGTTCAGGAAATTGTCTTTGTTCGCCGCAACGAAATTCATCGCAAAGAGAATCGCGCTTTGCTGCAAATTGATGTTGTTGCGAATTGACCAATTCACGCGCGGCAACGGCGGATTCGGGCGATACCATTGCCGCGTATTCTGTGCCGTCGAGGTCGTAATCACGCGCGTGTCTGCGCCGCCAATGCCTTGCGTCTCATAAAAGCGGCCAATCGAGTTGTGGCCGTTGGCGACATAAAACATGTAGTTCGGCGCCCAGCCGTCATAGAAACCATGAGTCCACACGCCGGGCACGTTGCGCTTGGTCATCTCTTCGATCTCGTGATAGGCCAGCTTCTGCCATTCGTCTACGACTAAAGGATCAAGCCAGGCATTGTAAGGCCCGGTGCCGGTCGAGGTGTAAAGAAACGATTGCGATTCGTGCAAGTCGTGCAAAACGGTTGGATGGTAATCGAGAAAATGCGCCATCTGGTTGCGCGTCAACGCCAGCGCCATGCCCAGCGCATCGCGGTTGTTGTCGTGCGCGACATATTTGCCCCAATACAACAAGCTCGGCGCACGTTTGCCCTCGTTGGCTTTGCGCCAGTTATAAAGGTCAACCATCATATCGCGCCCATCGGTTTCGAGCGTCGGCGTAATCAGCACAATCACGTTTTTGCGAATCGCCTGAATGAACGGCGTATCTTCGACGGCGAGGCGATAGGCCATTTCCATCAACATCTCAGGGCTGCCGGTTTCGGTCGAATGAATCGAACCGCTCGCCCAATAAATCGCTTTGCCTTCGCCGATCAGTTGCTGTGCTTCGGCGTCATTCGTGCGGCGCGGATCGCCCAAGCGCGCGGTGATGTCTTTATATTTTGCCAGATTGTTCAGCGTCGCTTCGTCGCCGACGGCGATCAGCAACTGCTCGCGTCCGAGTTCGCTTTTTTCAGGCGCAGTGAACACCCGCACGCGCGGCGAAGTCTTTTCGAGTTCGCGGTAATAGCGATATTGGTCTTTCGTATAGGTCAGCTTGTTCGGCGTGCCTACGGGATAGCCGATGACTTTGGCGGGCGTTGGCACTTTGTCAGACGCGGGCAAGTGGTCAACGAGTTCGGTCAGGAAGAATTTCTCAGTCGTGTTTTTGAGAATCGAAGCCGTGTATTCAGCATCGTTGCTTTGCGGCGCGACGGGCGCGCTCGCGGCAGGTGCTGTCACAGCCTTTTTCTTTTTGTTCTGGGCAAAGGCAGGCGTGAATAGTGAAAAGACCAGACTCAGCAACGCAACTTGCGTGCAGACGTAACGAAACGTGCGGTTCATGGGATTAAGCCCTCCTTAGTTGGGTGAAACGCGATGATTGTGTGAATTGATTGAAATGCGATTGCGACTAATCAGACGGGCGTCAGGATAGTGCAGTTACCAGCTTTTGAGAACCGCATGCGCGTCGTTGGCTTGCAACCCTTTGGCGTTGGGTGCGTGGATGGAAAGGTACACTCGTTTTGGCAACAGCACTGCGGAAAAGTGGAACAGGTTAATAACCTGTTCCACTGGTCAACATCAGAAACCCAATCCTTTAGTCAGCGTCGGCACGCGAATCAGCGCCGTATTCGCCGTGACATACAGCATCGAGCCGTCTCCACCGAAAGCACAATTAGCCGTATTCACACCAGTTTCAATCGAACCCAGATGCGTGCCATCGGGCGCGAAGACCAACACGCCGCCCGGCCCGGTCGCCCAAAGGTTTCCGGCTTGGTCTACTTTCAGTCCGTCAGGCAAGCCTTTGCGACCTTCTTTCACCCAGGCCGTTACGTCTTTGAATATTTTACCGTTCGCTAAAGTACCGTCGGCTTTCACGTCATAAACCATCCAGATCGCTTTGTCGGGATCGGAACTGGCTACGTAAAGTTTCTTTTCGTCGGGCGAGAGCGCGATGCCGTTGGGGCGCGTAATTTCTTTGGTGAGTAACGTCACTTTGCCGTCTTTGGCTAAACGATAAACGCCGCAATAATCTAACTCGCGCGAGGGATCGTCTATTTTAGGCAAGCCATAAGGCGGGTCGGTGAAATATAAATCGCCGTTCGATTTATAAACTAAATCATTCGGGCTATTAAATCGCTTGCCGTCTATTTTATCAGCCAGCGTCGTTTTCGTTTTGTTGTCGGCGGCGAGCCGAGCAATGCGACGGTCGCCGTGTTCGCACGAAACCAGCAAGCCGTCTTTGTCATAGGTCAAGCCGTTTGTGCCGGGTTCTTTACCGGTGAACGGTTCTTTGCCGGTATAACCCGCCGGTTGCAAAAATAATACATCGCCTTTTTCTGCCGACCATTGATAAATCGCATTGTTCGGAATGTCGCTGTAAAGCAAATATCCGGCTTTTTTATTCCACGCCGGGCCTTCCGTCCACTTATGGCCTTCCGAGAGTTTTTCGATTTTGGCATCGGGCGCGATGAGCTTATCGAAACGCGGGTCGAGTCTGACGATCTTGCCTTGTGCGTATGGCGCGGGCAGTTTCTCAGGCATTACGCTATTTACAGCTTCAGCCACAGGCTTCGCCATTTCAGCCACAGGCTTTGATTGATTCGTATCGCAAGCCATAAAGCTCATGCTCCCGACTAACAAAGTCGTCAATAACAATAAGGTAAATGAACGTTTCATCATGTTCGTCGTTTCTCCTGAAGGAAGGTGGATAGCACAAAACGAGCAGCGGGTCAGTCAGGTGACTTGAGCGATGCGCGTCACTAAATAATTAATTTTCTTGATACCGCGTTTTACAGCTTGGACATTCCAAAATATGGCTGAATCCGCTCACTGGAATCGTAGGGATAATAAAAAACAGCGTAATGAAGCGCATGCCTTTGCGGCGATTAAAGTTACCCGCAAAACCGCATTGGCCGCAGTGCATTGAATACTCAGCTTGCCCTACGAGCCAACTGAAAAACTTCAGTCCAATGATAAGCATAAAGAATTCTCCAATTAGGTTTATTTCAGTGTTACTTGCCGTAACACGCGAAAGTCCATCGAAGGTTCAATCGTGAGCGTGGCTACGCGGTTGCTGGTAATTGCGATATTCGACGTGTACCACAAATATATCGTCGGTAATTCATCG
>JANNUY010000747.1:0-2587 GCA_031414155.1 Acidobacteriota bacterium | reverse complement strand
CGCGAAGTTACCTTGCACAAGGTAACTTCGCGCACGCCGTTTTTTATTGTGGCGGTTGACGAAGCTGCTTATTGCACTGCGCCTTTGAGCTTGCCGCCGATTTTCTTGACGCCTTTCTTAATTGCGCCGCCCACGTCTTCGGCTTTGTCGCCGACGACGAGTGCGCCTTTCTTGGTCGCTTCCGCGCCTTTCTTCGCGCCTTTCTTGGTGGCGTCAAATGCGTCTTTAGAAACTTCTGCGGTTTTGTCACCCGCCACTATCGCGCCTTCTTTGGTTTTGGTGGCTGCCGTGGCGAGCGCGTCGCCGGTGGCGTTCATCGCCCTCTTCACCCACGATTCATCTGTCACCTCGACTTCGCGGTTGTCGGCGCGATAAGTCACGTGTGCCGTGGTCGCACCGGTGGATGAAGTCGCACGCGTCACCCGCGCCAATTGCCCGCGCTTGAACGTGCGCTCTTCGCTCGTCGAGCCGTCTGAATAAGTCGTGACGAGCGTCGTCGAACCGTCTTTATTCGCCACCGTGCGCGTATTGCTCACCGTGCGCGCCGGACTGGGCATAGCGGTGGGCGAAGCCGCCGGCGTCGCCACGCTTACCACCGGCGAGGGCGAGGGGACTGCCGTGTTCGTATCATTCGTGTTGCTGCATGCCGCAGCCAGACTGCCCAGCAATAACAAAATCAATAACTTGGTTGGTTTCATTTTTTCTACTCCTCTTGGATGTGATGGCTATGCAGGCCTGAGCCGCATAGCGCAGTGTTGAAATTTTTTAGGGAGAATGCACGGCATCCTAACGCGGTGAACATGCGCCGACAAGCACCAGCCCACTGGCTTCCAGAATGATTGCGCCCTTTCTTCTTACCGGATGGCTGGCTACAATCATCGGCAAATGTAGTCAAATCTGAAAGTTGCCCAAAATTGACTTATGAAAAAAATTGTCGAATGCGTCCCCAATTTCAGCGAAGGACGCGATGCGGATGTTGTTGATCAAATTGCCGATGCGATTGCCGCCGTGCGCGGCGTCTTCGTGTTAGACCGCGAAATGGATGGCGATCATCACCGCTCGGTCATCACTTACGCGGGCGAACCCGACGCTTGTGTCGAAGCCGCAGTGCGCGCTGCGGCAAAGGCTGCGCAGTTGATTGATCTCACGCAACATCACGGCGCACATCCGCGCATGGGGGCGATGGATGTGCTGCCTTTCGTGCCGATCAAAGGCGTGACAATGGACGATTGCATTCAACTAGCCCAGCGCGCAGGCGAACGCATCGCGCGCGACCTGAAGATTCCGGTTTATCTTTACGAAAAGGCGGCGACCAAACCCAATCGCGTGAATCTATCCGACGTGCGCAAGGGCGAGTTTGAAGGCTTGCGCCGCGAGGTCGAAATCAATCCGGCGCGGCAGCCCGATTTCGGCGAACCGATGTTGCATCCGACTGCCGGAGCCGTGGCTGTGGGCGCGCGCGCGCCGTTGATTGCCTACAACATCAATCTGGGTACGAATGATTTAGGCATTGCCAAAAGCATCGCGCGCGTCGTGCGAGGCAGCAGTGGTGGGTTGCAATACGTCAAGGCGCTCGGCGTAGAGCTTAAAGCGCGCGGCCTCGTGCAAGTCACGATGAATCTGGTCAATCACGAAGCCTCGCCGATGTTTCGCGCCTTTGAGTTGGTTAAGCTCGAAGCCGAACGTTATGGCGTTGCCATCGTTGGCAGCGAAATCGTAGGCCTTGTGCCGCAAGCCGCACTGACGGCCTCTGCCGATCATTACCTGCGCATCGAGGATTTCAGCGATGACCTGATTTTAGAGAATCGCTTGCAAGCGGCGCTCGAAGATTACGACGCGCATCATCCCACCGAAGATGAAACGCCAGCGCGTTTGCCGTGGCTCGGTTCGTTGCACGAGGCCGTAGCGCAAGGCGATTTGAGTCCGGGCGGCGGCAGCGTCGCGGCTTATGCCGGTTCGCTCGCGGCGGCGCTTGGCGTAATGACCGGCAACCTCACGTTGGACAAGAAAAAATATGAAAACGTAGAAGCCGACATCCGCGAACTCATCACGCAACTCAATGATTTGGCTGATGATTTGCGCGCGGCGATTCCTGAAGATTCAGACAGTCAGGAACGCGCGCTTGACGCCATTCGCATGCCGCGCGCCAGCGAAGCCGAACGCCTGGCTCGTGACGGCGCGATTGAAGAAGCGACGAAAGCGCTGGTCACCTTGCGGTTGCGCGTAGCGGGGAATTCGGCAGAGATTTTGGATTTGCTGGATGAGTTAAGCGAGATCGGCAACCCCATCGCCTTTGCCGATTTGGCGGTAGGCGCTCAACTCGCGCTCACGGCCTTGCGCGGCGGGGCTTATCAGATATTTACGTGTTTAGGTTCGATAGCTGACCCTGAGTTCACCAATCGCCATCGCGCCGAACTCGACGAAATGCTTACGCGCGGACAAGACGTGGTGAGCGGCATCGAAGAAAGATTTTTTAAGATGTATCCGCGTTGATGAAGTAAGGCTAGGCGGTACGGGGAGCATGAGCGACCTGAGCCTCGGCAGCGTGTGTCTTCGGATCAATTGATGCTTTGCCGAGGCTCAGGTC
>JANNUY010000746.1:0-2585 GCA_031414155.1 Acidobacteriota bacterium | reverse complement strand
ATTAGCTGGCCGCTAAACACCAAGCCACGAGTGATGTCGAGGTTTTTTAGCATGTTTTCGGGATAGACGATGAGCGTGTCGAGCAGGCTCGTTGTTTTTGCGAGGATGTAATCAAGCGTCGCACTTGAATCGGGCAAAACGATGCGTTCCGCGGAAGAATGCGAGATATCGCGCTCGTGCCACAGAGCGACGTTCTCGAGGCCGACGATAGAATTGGCACGGACAGTGCGTGCCATGCCGCAAATGCGTTCAGAGAGGATCGGATTGCGTTTATGAGGCATCGCCGACGAGCCTTTCTGACCAACCTTAAAAAACTCCTGAGCCTCACGAACCTCCGTCCGCTGCCAATGCCTGACTTGCAGAGCGATCTTTTCCAATGTCGATGCAATTATCGCCAGCGTGCACATATATTCGGCATAACGGTCGCGTTGAATGACTTGCGTAGAAACGCTCGCCGGACGCAAGCCTAGCAAGAAACATACGCGTTCTTCGATTTCGGGTTCGAGATGGGCGAAGGTGCCGACCGCGCCCGACAGCTTGCCGTAAGAAACGCCCGTCGTAGCCCGCGTCATCCGGTCAAGGTTGCGGCGGTTTTCTTCGTACCACAGCGCGAAGTTCATCCCAAACGTCGTTGGTTCGGCGTGTACTCCGTGCGTGCGCCCGATCATCGGCGTGTCTTTGTGTTCGAGCGCGCGTTCTTTCAGCACATCGCTCAGGCGTTGCAACTTGTCGAGCATCAAGCCGCCCGCTTCGCGCAAGAGCAGCGCGTTGGCGGTGTCAACTACGTCAGATGAAGTGAGGCCGTAATGCACCCAGCGCGCCTGTTCGCCGATGTGTTCGGCCAGGTTGGTCGTGAAGGCGATGACGTCGTGATCGAGCGTCTTTTCGAGTTCACGAATGCGTTCGACCTCGAACTTGGCTTTCGCCTTGATGACGGGCACGGCGTCAGCGGGAATGTTGCCCGCTTCGGCGTTGGCTTCGCAGGCGGCGATTTCTACGTCGAGCCATTTTTGGAAGCGGTTTTGTTCAGTCCAGATCGCGCCCATTTCGGGCAGGGTGTATCGAGAGATCATAGTTGGGTTGCGTGTCCGTAGCCCGACCGTTAGAGAGGGCTGCATTGACGTTGTTTACTTGTGAGCCGAAGGGCGCATCCTTGAGGCAGCCCTCTCTAACGGTCGGGCTACGGACACGCTTTCGCGCTCTATTCGTTTTTGTCTTTTCGAGAGCGCGCGAAAAACCACGCGCTCAAAATTGCCGCGCCAATCGGAATCAACCAAGCCGGGATGCCGCGTTGCTCGCCTTCTTTACGCTCGACCAACAGATAAACCGCCGACCAGCTAATGGCTGCGACAGCCAAACCAATCGCTGCGCGTTTATAGGCTTTGAGAATGCCCGGATGTTCTTCGCTCATTGCTTTCCCAGCGGCCCCTGCGGTGAAGCCAAGTTCCAGTGCGGGTCATCGTCAATCCAATAGCTGCGCCGCGAGCGCACCGTCAGGCCGCGTCGCGCCGCCATCACCTGAATGTCGCGCGTGTTTTCCAGACTCGGTTTAGTTTCAGTCACGAAAGCCAAACTGTATTGCGCGCCAATCTCTTCGGTCAGGCGGCGCGGCGCGGTCAGGATGGCTTCGTAAGTCGGCGGCAATAAAAATTCGCCGCCTGAGCTTTCAGCCAGATCGCGCAGGATAATGGAATTGCCTTCGACCATTCCGGCGTAACGCTGCAACTCGGCGATGCGCTTTCTGGCATTGCCTAATAGATCAATGCCTGCCGGAGCGCCCGCTTTGGTGCGGTTGATGGCGGCAGTGATTTCGCCTTTCAGGGCTTCAGACCAGCCGACGACAAAGGTTGTGGCCTGTGCGCGCGTCAGTGCGTTGAAAGCCTGTTTGCGCGTCGTCTTGCTGGCTGAATCCAGGCCATCGCTGATGAGAATGACGACGCGGCGACCGGTTTTGCGCTCTTCGAGTTTGTCGGCGGCGAGCTTGAGCGCGTCGTAAAAACGCCCTTTTAAGCCGATGCGATATTTTGATTGCAACGAGTGCAACGCGTCTTTCGCGTCGCTCGTCCAGTCTTGCGTTAACTGCACTTTGTCGGCGTATTGAATTATGGCGATGCTGTCGGCGGGCGAAAGTTTACTGATCAGATTGTCGGCGAACTCGCGCGTCGTGGGGCGCGCTACGATTTGGTAATTTTCCTGCTTCTGCCAAATCGGCTTGCTCCCATCACTAGGTTTGTTCTCTTCCTTTTTCGTGAGCCAGCCCAGATGCGAAGCGTTCTTGAACGTGCCGTATTCGTTATTCAGATCGAGAATCAACACGATGTTCGCGGGTTCGTGGCGAATGTAACTCACCGGGCGAGCTTCGCCGTCTTCCAGCACGATCACATCTTTGGCGGTCAGGTCGTGAATCAGTCGGCCTTCGGCATCGTAGGCCGACAGCGGCACGATGACTTCTTTGGTTTCCAGCCGCAGCACAGGACTTTCGCCGGGGCGTTGCGTGCCGGGATTTTTGGGATCGGTCTGCGGCTTGCGTCCCGACTGTGCAGAGACAGAGAGACAGATAGATAGACAGACAACGAGTGAAAGGG
>JANNUY010000745.1:0-7975 GCA_031414155.1 Acidobacteriota bacterium | reverse complement strand
GACCGTGCTGGCGGTTAGTGCGGATGCGGCGGAAGAGTTGGCGCACACGACGAAGATGGCAGAGGTTCCGTTCCCGTTGCTGTCTGACCCGAAGTTTGAAAACGCGCGCCGCTTCAAGGCCTACGACGATTTTGAAGAGATGGCGTTGCACTCCACGATCTTGATAGACAAGCGCGGTCGCGTGCATTGGTCGCGCACGGGCGGCAGCCCGTTCACCGAATTTGATTTCCTGCTGAAAGAAATCAAGCGATTGAATGAGTTAACTAATTTGGCAGCAGCAAGGTAAACCCGTTTCGCTGACGGATGATTACGGGACGTTTGTTGATGTGGAGTGCGGTCGGCTCGCCGCCGCTTTTCGTTCGCAACGCAACACATCCGTTTTAACTCGAATCGTGGCGACTTGAATTTTCCACGCTGATTCAAATGGGTTCCATAACGAAAGCTAAAGCGGCGGCAAGCCGACCGCACTCCATAAATTTGCGATGAAAATACTCAACCTGTTGCTAATGACTTGCTTGCTGGCGCTTCCTGCATTCGCGGCTCCGAAAGAATACGTCTGCCAGCGCGCGCAAGGCGCGATCAAGATTGACGGCAAGCCGAATGAACCGGCTTGGCGCAAGGCCGCTGTGACGGATTGGTTTGTTGATATTGAGGGCGACTTGAAACCGTTGCCGCGCTTTCGCACGCGCGCCAAAATGCTGTGGGACGATCAATACTTTTACATTGCGGCTGAGTTGGATGAGCCGCACGTATGGGCGACGTTGACGCAACGCGACTCGGTGATTTTTCACGACAACGATTTTGAAGTGTTTATTGATCCGAACGGCGACCGCAATGAGTATTACGAATTCGAGATCAATGCGCTCAACACCGGCTGGGATTTGTTTTTGCCTAAGCATTACCGCGACGGCGGCACGGCGCAAAACAGTTGGGACATCATCGGCTTGAAAACGGCGGTTCACATCAACGGCACGCTGAATAACCCCAACGACAAAGACCGAGGCTGGTCAGTCGAATTGGCGCTGCCGTGGAAGGCGTTGGCTGAGTATGCGCACAAAGCTGCGCCGCCGAATCACGGTGATGAATGGCGTGTGAATTTTTCGCGCGTCGAATGGCAACACGAGATCATTGATGGAAAATATCGCAAGGTTGCCAACACCAAAGAAGACAACTGGGTCTGGTCGCCGCAAGGCGCCGTAGACATGCATCGTCCTGAAATGTGGGGCATCGTGCGCTTCGTTAAATCCGAAGCGAAAAAATAAATCCAAAGGAATAATTCGTTTATGAGACTCAAAGATAAAGTTGCACTGATTTCTGGCGCTTCGAGCGGCATTGGCCGCGAGACGGCGCTGCTGTTTGCCAGAGAGGGCGCAGCGGTCGTTTGCGTAGACGTGAACGACAAGGAAGGCAAGCAGACCGTCAAGCTGATTGAAGCGGCGGGCGGGCAAGCGGGTTACGTACATGCGGATGTTTCGAGTGCCGCCGACAACGCCAAGATGGTGAAATTCGCCGAACGCAAATTCGGCAAGCTCAATATCCTGTTCAATAACGCAGGCATCATGCATCACAGCGATGACAACGCCGTGACTACGGAAGAAGCCATCTGGGATTTGACGATGAACATCAACGCGAAAGGCGTGTTCTTTGGTTGCAAGTACGGCATTCCCGCACTGCGGCGCGCAGGCGGCGGTTCGATCATCAACACGGCTTCGTTTGTGGCATTGCTTGGTGCGGCGACTCCGCAAATAGCTTACACCGCCAGCAAAGGCGCGGTGCTTTCGATGACGCGCGAACTCGCCGTAATTCACGCGCGCGAAAACATCCGCGTCAACGCGCTCTGCCCCGGCCCGCTGCGCACCGAGTTGCTGATGAGCTATCTCAACACCGACGAAAAGAAACAGCGCCGCCTCGTACACGTTCCGATGGGACGTTTTGGCGAAGCGAAAGAGATTGCTTACGCTGCGCTCTATCTCGCATCCGATGAATCATCGTTCGTGACCGGCACAGACTTTTTGGTGGACGGTGGCATCACGGCTGCGTATGTAACGCCTGAATAAAAGGTGCGTAACGTCCGTGTCAGTAGCCCGCGCGTCAGCAAGGGCTGCATTGGGCTTGCGTCCTTGAGGCGAAACGGCGAACCATTCGAATGAAGCCTTACCAACTGACATGAAACAACAAACCATTTCTCCCATTGACGGCTCAATTTACGCAGAACGCGAACACGCTACGTCAGAACAAATCGAAGTGGCGCTCACCCAATCCGTCTCTGCACAACGCAAATGGAAGCAAACGCCCGTTGCCGAGCGCGTTGCTATTTGCCGACGAATGCTTGCGCAACTCGTCGAATGCGCTGACCAGATTGGCGAAGAGCTTACGCGACAGATTGGACGCCCGCTTGCTTACAGTCCGTTTGAAATCAAACGCGGCTTTGCCGAGCGCGTCAATTATCTGTGTGACATTGCCGAACGCGAACTCGCCGACATCGTCATCGAACCCAAAGAAAACTTTGAGCGATTTATCCGACGTGAGCCGCTGGGCGTCGTACTCGTTCTCGCGCCGTGGAATTATCCGTGGCTGGCTTCGGTGAATGCGATTGTGCCTGCGTTGCTGGCAGGCAACAGCGTGATTTTGAAAATCGCGCCGCAAACGCCGCTCGTCGCCGAACGTTACGCCGAAGCCTTTGCCGCTGCCGGTTTGCCCGACGGTGTTTTTCAATACCTGCACATTGATCACGCGCAAGTCGCCGAAGTCATCAAAGACGAACGCATCGCTTTCGTAGCCTTCACCGGCTCAGTGGCTGGCGGTCACGCCGTGCAACGCGCCGCGAGCGAACGGTTCATCGCAACGGGGTTGGAACTCGGCGGCAAAGATGCGGCGTATGTGCGGGCTGACGCTGATCTGAATGCCGCGATTGAAAATCTGGTAGACGGCGCGATGTTCAACTCAGGTCAGTCGTGCTGCGCGATTGAACGCATCTACGTGCATCAGGATGTTTACGACAAGTTTGTCGAGGGCGCAGTCGCTCTGACGAAGCAATACAAACTCGGAAATCCGCTTGAAGCAGACACGACGCTTGGCCCGATGGTGCGCACTGACGCAGCTGACAAGGTACGCGCGCGCATCGCCGAGGCCGTAGCCAAAGGCGCGCAAGCCTTGGTTGACGAATCGTTGTTTCCGTTCAGCAAGCCCGGCACGCCTTATCTCGCGCCGCAAATTCTGGTCAACGTCAATCACGACATGCTCGTGATGAACGAAGAAACCTTCGGCCCCGTCGTAGGCATCATGTCGGTGCGCGACGACGCCGAAGCTGTGCGCTTGATGAATGACAGCCGCTACGGTTTGACGGCTTCGGTGTGGACGACTGACGCCGAAGCTGCGCTGGCGATGGGCGATCAACTCGAAACCGGCACGGTGTATATGAACCGCTGCGATTATCTCGACCCGGCGCTGGCGTGGGTCGGCGTCAAAGATTCGGGACGCGGTTGCACACTGTCGCAACTCGGCTTCGCGGCTTTCACGCGACCGAAGTCTTATCACTTGCGGTTAACGCTATGAAAATCGGTTTGTTGCTGTGCGATCACGTCGCAGAGCGTTTTCAACACATTGCGGGTGATTACGAGCAAATGTTCGGCGTGCTGTTTGCGGGTCATTTCACGTTGCGGCCTTACGATGCGATCAATGGTGAGCTGCCTGCTGCGTTGGATGAGTGCGATGGCTATTTGGCGACGGGTTCGCGCTTTTCGGCGTATGACGATGAGCCGTGGATTCACGCGCTGAAGGTTTTTATTCAACGACTCAACGACGCGCGCAAGCCGTTCGTCGGCATCTGTTTCGGGCATCAACTCTTAGCAGCAGCAATGGGCGGCAAGGTCGAGAAGGCGGCTACGGGCTGGGGCGTAGGCATCATTGACATCGCCATCACACAACAAGAGAAGTGGATGCAGCCAGCGCAAACGACTTGCCGCTTGCATTACATGCATCAAGATCAAGTCGTCGAGTTACCGCTCAACGCTGTCATCCTCGGCAGCAGCCCGCATTGCCCCGTAGCGATCTTTCGGGTGGGCGCAACGGCGCTGGGCATTCAAGCGCATCCTGAATTCGTTGGTGATTACAGTGCGGCGCTCATGCGTGACCGTGTCGAGCGCATCGGTGTTGAACGTGTTCAAGCTGGCCTCGCCAGTTTGTCGCTCACTACTGATGAAGCGGTCGTAGCCTATTGGGTTTACAACTTCCTTCAGCCTCCATCGAATTAAGCAAACTATAAAATTGTGCAAGGTTTGGGGGTTTTTGCTTGTCAGCTTACCGACCGGTTAGTTATTGTGTCAGAGTAATAACGTGAGCGTTAGATTTTTTTCGCTCGCCGCCCATAACAAAATGCAAACACTGAGAGAAACATTCGAATCTGTAGAGAGCGAACGGCTCGCGCAAATTTATCGCGCGGCAGCCGAGCTTTTTTGTGAGAAGGGGTTTGACGGCACTTCGATGAGTGCGCTGGCCGAAGCGGTCGGCGTGACCAAAGCCGCCATCTATCACTTTGTGCCAGGCGGCAAAGCCGAGTTGCTGTTTGCCGTGATGAGCTTCGGCATGGATCGGCTGGAAGATTACGTCATCACGCCCGCGCGCGGCATCGTGGACGCCGAGACGCGCTTGCGCACGATCATCCGCAATCACGTTCGCATCATCACCAGCGGCGCTTCGCCCAACGGACACAACCCCGTAACTATCGTCGTCGAAGAAGTCGGCGGCTTGAGCAAAGAACACCGCCGCGTCGTGGATAAACGTAAACGCACTTATGTTGATCTAATACGCGACACGCTGGTGCAGTTAAACGCTGAAAACAAATTGCGCGCGGTGGATGAAACCGTGGCAGCGTTCAGCATGCTGGGTACGATTTTATGGGTCGCGCGCTGGTACGACCCCAATGGACGCATGTCCGCCGAACAAATCAACGAAGAAATTTCCAAACTTATTTTAGGCAGTTTGTTACGCCCCCAGGCTCGCCTGGGGAAACGTTAAACATCACAATCGGTAGGACAGGATTGTAACCTGTCCGCTTAGTTAAGGTAGCTCAGGTTACGAACCTGTCCTACCGGTCGTTAAGGAGAAAAACACCATGAAAAAAATTGTTTTATTGGCTGCCGGAACGTGTGCCGCACTCGCCTTGGCGTTTGGGCTTGGCTTCCGTGCGAAATCCACCGCTGCCGCCGAAGTCACTTATACCAAAGACATCGCGCCGATCATTTTCAAAAGCTGTACCGAGTGCCATCGCGCTGGCGAAATGGGGCCGATGTCGTTGATGAGTTATAACGAAGTCCGTCCGTGGGCGAAATCCATTCGTGAGCGCGTGATGGATCAAACCATGCCGCCTTGGAGCGCTGATCCCAAAGTCGGGCATTGGGCGAACGACCCAAGTCTTTCGCAAAAAGAAAAAGACACCATTACGGCTTGGGTTGCGGCTGGAGCGCCAAAAGGCGAAGACAAAGACATGCCTGTCACGCCGAAATATGTCAGCGGCTGGACGATTGGCACGCCTGATGTCGTGTTGGAAATGCAGGAAGAATACAGCATACCTGCCGAAGGCACTGTGCCTTATCTCTATTTCTCAATGCCGACGAATTTCACCGAAGACAAATGGATTCAGGCTTTTGAAATTCGTCCGAGCAATCGCACGGTCGTCCACCACGTGATTGCCTATTCGCAAGACGCGAACGTAAAAAACACGGCGGCGGGTGGCGAGGGCGATTTGCGCAATGGTGGTCGCGTACACATTGGCGGCATCACGCCGAATACGCCGGGCTTTGTTTATAAACCCGGTACGGCGAAGCTCATCAAGAAGGGCAGCAACATTGTCTTTCAGATGCACTACACGACGAATGGCACGGCAGCCAAAGACCGCACACGCATCGGTTTCGTCTTTGCTAAAGAACCCGCCAAGCACGAAATCATCACGGGCAATGCAATGAATACGCGGTTCTCCATTCCGGCTGGCGACGGAAATTACGAGATCAAAGCCTCAAAGGTAATGGAAAACGACACCGTGATCACTTCGTTCATGCCGCATATGCATGTGCGCGGCAAATCTTTCACTTATACGGCGACCTACCCTGACGGACGTACGGAAGTGTTGTTGAATGTGCCGAAATACGATTTCAACTGGCAGCACAATTATTACCCCGCGAAACCCATTATGCTGCCCAAAGGGACGCGGCTTGATTGCGTTGCTTATTTCGACAACTCGACCAAAAACAAATTCAACCCCGACCCGTCCAAAGCGGTGCGTTGGGGCGATCAAACATGGGAAGAGATGATGATCGGCTGGTATACGTTTATGAAAGCCGACACTGCAAAGCCGACGACGGCTTCGGCGTCATCTTCTTCGTCAGGGCAATAAGCCCAATTCAACTAAAGCCCAACTAAGACCCAACGCTCAGGCCGGTAGTAATCAATACGCACCGGCCTGACTTTTTATCAGGGCTTACGCAGAAATTAGCCACAGAGGCACCGAGACACAGAGCGAAAAAGAAAATTTCACCAAACCTGGGAATTTCTCTGTGACTCGGTGCCTCTGTGACAATGATTCTGGTGTTTTGCGTAAGTCCTATTTATAAGGAATCAAAACTATGTGGATTCGCAAAGCTGACCGCGACAAACGCAAAAACGTAGATTCGCCTATGCCGACACAGGTCGTCTCGAACGAAGAGTTCACCCCACGCCCGCAAACGACGAAGCAAAAACAAGTCGAATATCTAATCGGCGAACTCTCGACCGAACGCGCAAAAAAACTCGGCATGGAACGCCGTGATTTCATGCGCTCTTCGATGGGAATGGCAACCTGCTTTCTCGCTTCGAATCTGGCTTACGGCAAAAATTATTGGGACGTGAACGAAGCCGAAACTTGGGAAGCTGCGCCGACGGCAGAGAAATGGCCGAAGAGTGAATATTTCATCATTGACGTGCAAGCGCATTTCACCAACGGCGCAGCCATAGGCGGTTTTCGCACGGCTGAGTTCGTCAAGAACATGGGCTTCCAACTCAACAACGACGCTGAGTCTTATGGTTTTAAGAACTTCGTCAAAGAGATGTTTTTCGACAGCGAGACTTCGATGGTCGTGATTTCAGGCGTACCGACCAAAGAACAACTACGCGACAAAGACGGCAAGGTTCTCGAAGGCGCAGCGCGTACGCCCGGTCGCGGTGGCAACGTGTTGCCTAGTTGGGTAATGGCTGAAGGTCGCAAACAGATCAACGCGCTCGCCGGTTCGCAACGCGCGCTCAATCAGGGCAATCTCGCGCCGAATCATTATTGGGATAAGGTCAGCAACACGATTGATAAGGCGGCGTGCCTCGAACAGATGGAACGCGAGTTAAAGGTTTATGACATTAAATCGTGGAAGTGGTACTGCCACACCGACCCCGGCTTGTCGGGCAACGGCTTTCAGGTGGATGACGATAACGCGCAATGGTTTATCGAAGAATCGCGCAAACGTGGCATGCGCACCATTAGCGTGCATAAAGGATATTCTTATCAATCGCGCACACTCGGCCACCTTGCTAATCCCAAAGACATCGAGAAAGCCGCGCTGCGCAATCCTGATTTCAACTTCATCGTCTATCACTCCGCCATTCAGCACGGCAGCAGCGAAGGCGCAGACTGGGTGCAGCAAAATAACTATGACCCGAAGACGGGCGATTTTGCCTGGCACAACATCCTGATGGACATCAAGAAACGTAACCCCGGCATGAAAAACGTCTATTGCGAAATCGGCAGCTTTTTCAATACGCTGGCGATCATTCACCCTGAGATGGCGATGCACGGCATGGGTAAGAACATCAAGCATTACGGCTCAGACCACGTCATTTGGGGCACTGATTGTCTGTGGTGGGGGTCGCCGCAATGGGGGATTGATGCCTTTAAGCGGTTCCAGATCACCGATGAGATGTGTGAGAAGTTCGGCTACAAGAAAATCACCAAAGA
>JANNUY010000744.1:0-1235 GCA_031414155.1 Acidobacteriota bacterium | reverse complement strand
GACCGTAAGCGAGGGCTGCATTGATCGTGCGTACTTGCGTGCCGAAGGGCGGATTGCCGAGGCAGCCCTCGCTTACGGTCGGGCTACTGACACGCTTCGCGCGACGGTCATTGTCGTTTGATAACCGTTGCGATGACTTTTATCTGCGCGATCAATTCCGCCAACCACTCAAGCGGCAAGGCCTGAGCGCCATCACACAACGCGCGCTCAGGCTCTGGATGCAGTTGCAACAGCAAGCCGTCTGCGCCTGCCGCCACCGCCGCTCGCGCCATCGGAGCCACTTTGTCGCGGCGTCCCGTGCCGTTATTCGGATCTACAATGACAGGCAGATGCGAGAGTTTCTTGATGGACGGAATCGCCGACAAATCAAGCGTGTGCCGCGTATAAGTTTCAAACGTCTTGATGCCGCTTTCGCAAATGATGACTTGGTGATTGCCGCTGGTCATTACGAAATCGGCGGCGAGCAGCGTTTCTTCTATCGTGGCCGAAGCGTTGCGCGTCAGCACAATCGGCTTGCCGCACTTGGCCGCCGCGCGCAGCAACGGGAAGTTTTGCATTTGTCCCGCCGCGATTTGCAGCAAATCAACGTAACGCGCGACGAGTTCGAGTTGCGCGGCGTCATTCACTTCTGACAGTGCCAATAACTTGAATTCATCAGCCGTCGCGCGCAACAACCGCAAGCCTTCTTCGCCCAAACCTTGAAAGCCGAACGGATCACTGCTCGCACGAAAGGCGTTGCCGCGCAAAACGTGTCCGCCTTGTTGCGCCAGCACTTCGGCAATCGCGGCGAGCGGTTCGCGGCTTTCGATGACGCTGGGGCCGCCTATCAATACGACCTGTTCGCCGCCAATCGTCACATCACCGATTTTGATTTGTGTGCCGTCCGGCTTGAACGCGCGCGCCGCCAGTTTATAAGGCGAGCTAATACGTACGACTTTATTCACGCCGCCCAGCAATTCGAGTTCGCGCGTGTCTACGAGCCGCGCGCCGACCGCGCCCAACAACGTATGCTGCGCGCCGGTCGAGCGGTGAATGTCGAAACCTAGATTAACGAGACGATCTACGACCGTGACAATCTGGGCATCGGTCGCGTTGGGTTCCATTACTACGATCATCATTCAGTGCTGAGTGCTGAGTGCTGAGTGCTGAGTGCGAGCGGTCAACTCAGCACTCAGCACTCAGCACTCAGCACTTTATTCCTCAGTTGAATGAATGCGTTCAATGCGGCGCGCTTC
>JANNUY010000743.1:0-2996 GCA_031414155.1 Acidobacteriota bacterium | reverse complement strand
AACTCATCAAAATGCTTTCGGTGCGCCCGTTGGTTTTTATGCCGAACAACGTGCCACGATCGTGCAGCAGATTGAACTCCACATAGCGGCCCCTACGGATTTCCTGCCAGTATTTATGTTTATCAGAAAATTGACATCGCGCTCGACCGCGTAGAGCAATCGGGCATCATATTCCTTGACGAAATTGACAAGATCGCCGGACGCGAAGGCGGCCACGGCCCTGACGTTTCGCGCGAAGGTGTGCAACGCGACATTCTGCCCATCGTCGAAGGCACGACGGTCAATACGAAATACGGAATGGTCAAAACCGACCACATTCTGTTTATTGCCGCCGGTGCGTTTCACGTCGCCAAGCCGTCTGACCTCATCCCTGAATTGCAAGGCCGCTTCCCCATTCGCGTCGAATTGCAACCGCTCACGCGCGACGATTTCAAACGCATTCTGACCGAACCCAAAAACGCGCTGACCAAGCAATACGTCGCGTTGCTCGAAACCGAAGGCATCACGCTCGAATTCACCGAAGATGCCGTAGATTCCGCCGCCAACTTCGCCTTTCAAGTCAACGAAACCACCGAAGACATCGGCGCGCGCCGCTTGCAAACCATTCTCGAAAAAGTGCTCGAAGACATTCTCTTTGAAGCGCCCGACCTGCCTGAAAAACATCAACGCATTGACGCTGAATACATCTCGCGCACGCTGTCAGACATTGTGAAGAATGAAGACCTCTCTCGGTATATTCTCTAAAACTTTGACGGGGCGACGGTGTGACAGGGTGACGGGGCGAAAAAGCCACTGGGCTTATCTTCTCCCCGTCGCCTTGTCGCTTTGTCTCCCCGTCCTTTTCGTCGGTTGCGGAAAAATCGGCGACCCGCTGCCGCCCACGCCGCGCACGCCGCTCATCGTCAACGAACTGGATGTCACGCAACAAGGCTCGAAGCTGATCGTGAGCAGTCCGCTGGTACGCGCGCCACGCTCGACGCCGCCGCAATCCGTCGTCATTTATCGCCTGATCGAAAACGCCGCCGCGTCTGCTGGGTTGACAGAAGAAACCTTTGCCGCGCGCGCTTCGGTCATCAAAGAATTGCCGCTCGACAAACTGGTTGTAGGTTCCACCGTGCTGACTTATCAGGATGAGCTGGATTTGAACGCACAGCCCAAAGGCGCGCGCTATCGTTACGCCATACGTTTGCTGAACCGCGACGGACGCGCGGCTGATTTCTCGAATTACGCCTTGATCGAACCGCTGGCTGACTTGGCTGCGGCTCCGGCTGAATTGAAATCGCACCTCACACAAACCGAATTGGTCATCAGTTGGACGCCCTCTGCCGCCAACGAAAACGGCACGACGCCTGCGAACGTGTTCGGTTACAACCTCTATCGCAAAGCGGGTGATGAGCTAGTGAAGCTCAACCCGCAACCGCTCAAGGCCGCGCGTTTTGTGGACAAAGCCTTCGCCTTCGGCACGAATTATGAATACTTTGTTCGCCCGCTTTCTGCTGCACCCGGCAAGACGACCGATTTGATCGAAGGCAATGCGAGCGAAGCCTTAAAGATTCAGCCGCTTGATACGTTTGCGCCTGCCAAACCATTCACGCCGACAATTGCCTCGACCAACGCGCAGATGTCGCTCTTCTGGGCTTCTAACGCCGAAGCCGATTTAGTGGGTTACAACATCTATCGCGCCGAAGACCAGACCGCGCCTGATGCGCAATGGATCAAGCTCAATCCGAAAACGCATACGCCGACGACCTTCCGCGACGACCGCGTACAAGTCGGCAAGGTTTACTATTACCGCATCACCGCCATAGACAACGCCAACAATGAAAGCAGCAAATCTGACATCGTGAGCGAAACCGTGAATCCGTAACGACAAGGGAATCTCAGCAAAGGAATGAGGCTTTATTCCCTTGCGGTTATTCCTCTGTCAGCTAGTTTGCGCGACCGTTTCCTCAAAGCTACCTTTAGCCCAGATTTAGATCAGATAACGAGACTGCGCGGCGGTGATACTCCTTTTAACCAGCCAGCGCAGCAAGCAAGAGCGAGGGAGCGAAGATGTTTTTTCTGAATTGGGCTTTTACGTCCAGCTTGCGGCAAGTACTGTATGCGCTGGCGCTCTGCCTGTGCGCCGCGTTCAGCGGTGCGGCGCAATCCGCCGAGGTCAAAGTCATCACCAATGACGAACTCGGCCAGCCGGTAGCCAACGTCACCATCGAACTAAAAACCAACCACCAAACATTCACAGCCAGCACTGACGCAAAAGGTGAAGCTCAATTCAAAACCGTAACGCCCGGCACTTACGAAATCATCGTCAGTCGCACGGGTTTCGAGACCCTGAGCCAAGCGAACATCGCCGTGACGCGCAACGCGCCGACGATTGTCGAATTCACGCTCGTACCCAAAATCAACGTCAGAGATAAAGTCGAAATCACTGCGACGAATGCCGCCGTCAATCCGATTGAACAAGGCGCTTCGCCGTCGCAGGATTTGCAACGCGAGCAGGCCAAAGACACTACGAATCGGCCTGATACGGTGAGCGATACGTTGCCGCTGTTGCCTGGCATCGTGCGCAGCGATCAAGGCCAGTTGCGCATCTTCGGCGGCAATGAAAATCGCAGCGCGCTCGTCGTGAATTACGCCGACGTGACCGATCCGGCGACCGGGCAATTCGGGCTGACCGTACCGATTGACAGCGTGCAAACGATCAACGTTTTCCGCACGCCTTATCTCGCGCAGTTCGGACGCTTCACCGCCGGCGTAGTCTCGGTCGAGACGCGGCGCGGTGGCGACAAGTGGAATTACGAAATCAATGACCCGTTCCCTGAATGGCGTATTTTGCGCGGACGCATTCGCGGTTTGCGCGACGCTACGCCGCGCGTGACCGTCAACGGCCCGCTTATTAAGAACAAGCTCTATCTGTCGCAAGGGATTGAATACAACCTGAAACATCCGCGCGTGCTGGCGCTGACCTTTCCCAACAACGAATCGGTCAACGAATC
>JANNUY010000742.1:0-4122 GCA_031414155.1 Acidobacteriota bacterium | reverse complement strand
CGCGATGCGACGACTTCAGCCAGCCGTCGTATTGCTCATTCATCACGTGGCAGTTCGCGCACGACGCCGGATTGTTGGTGAGATAGGCCGCGCCCTTCGCATATACAAACGTATAAGCGCCCAGCCCGATGGCAAGGCCGATGGCAACGGCGAGTACAATACTTTCAATCTTGCGTATGTTGGTTCTCATTGTTTATCAGTATGAAGTGCGGTTTGCGCTTGCGCATTCAGCTTGGCAAGCAGCGTACCTCGACAATAGGGCTATACTTTTCCGCCTTTCCCTGTTGAACTTTCCGCAGTTGGGTAAGATTCCGTAGGCTGATTGCGCAAGATTCCCCAAATCCGACAAATTCACACTGGCAAGCAATTTGCTCTGGTAGGCATCCGATATGGCTAAAGAAAAAATACTCGTGGTGGATGATGAACCGTTGATTCGCTGGACGCTTAACGAAGCGTTGCGCGGCTGGGGCTACGAGCCGCTCGAAGCCGGTACGGTGTCGGGCGCGTTGCATGAATTCGACAACGAACGCCCAGCGGCGGTGTTGCTCGACATCAATTTGCCTGACGGTTCGGGCTTGGACGTACTCAACGAGATCAAGCGCAAACAGCCCCACGCCGTCGTGATCATGATTACGGCCAATGTGCTGGTCGAAGATACGCTCGCGGCGTTGCGGGGCGGGGCTTACGATTTTATCGGCAAACCGATCAACCTGAACGAATTGCAAGTCACAATTCGCAACGGCATCGAAGCGAACAAGTTGCGCAAAGAAGTCAGCCAACTGCGCCGTGAGAAATCGCGCGAGTTCAGCTTTGAGCAAATCGTCGGCAGTTCGCACACGATGCAACGGATGATCGCGCTGGCGCGCAAGGTCGCCGAGAGCGAGGCGTCGTCGGTGTTGTTGCAAGGCGAGAGTGGCACCGGCAAAGACTTGGTGGCGAAGGCTATTCATTACAGTTCGCGCCGCTCTGAAGCGCCGTTCGTGGCGATCAATTGCGCCGCCATTCCCGCGACGTTGATCGAGAGCGAATTGTTCGGTTTTGAAAAGGGTTCGTTCACCGACGCCAAAGCGCGCAAAGAAGGTTTATTCGAGCAGGCCGAAGGAGGGACGATTTTTTTAGATGAAATCGGCGAACTCGAATTGAGCTTGCAAGCCAAGCTCTTGCGCGTACTCGAAGAAGCCGCGTTTCGGCGCGTCGGCGGATTGAAAGACCTGCCACTCGACGTACGCATCCTCGCAGCCTCGAACCGCGATCTCAAAACTGAGAGCGAAGCCGGGCGGTTCAGGCTTGATCTTTATTACCGACTGTCAGTGATTCAAATTGATCTGCCGACCTTGCGCGAACGCGGCGACGACGTGTTGCAACTGGCTGATTACTATCTCGCGCAATTCAATCGCCAATTCAGCAAGGGCAAGCGCCCGGCGGTACGCGGCCTGATGCCAGAAGTCGAAGCGATCTTTCGTCGCTACGGTTGGCCGGGCAACGTGCGCGAACTGCGCAACGTGATCGAACGCGTGATGATTCTCGAAGACGGCGATCAAATTACGACCACCTATTTGCCGCGCGGCCTCACGACAGAAAAGACAACTGAGAAAGCAGCCGAAGCTGTGGTGGCTCCGCACGCAGCGGCAGCGGCGGTCACGGCACAGACAGTTCAAACTTTCGCGGCTGCTCCGCCGGTAGTGATGGCTGCGCCTGAACCGCCAGCCGTCGCGCCTGCAAACACGAACTTTCAATTGCCCGCGCAAGGCCTACAGCTTGAAGACGTTGAGTTGTCGCTGGTGCGGCAGGCCATCGCGCGCAGCCACGGCAATCAAACCCGCGCGGCTGAATTGCTGGGTATCTCGCGCGATCAGTTGCGCTATCGTTTGAAAAAACTCGAAGGTATTCCGGTCGAACCATAAGCATCATGGCTACACACGCCTCACTTCCCATTTTGCCAAACGCCGCGAGCATGCCGCCCGCTTGCGAAGCCCTGCTCAATGCTTTGACTGACGGCGTATGCGTGCAAACACTCGACTCGCACATCGTCAAAGCCAATCCTGCGTTCGCCGCTATGCTCGGCCTGCCACTCGACGAAATCATCGGTCACACCTGCGCTGAAGTTTTCGGCTGCGCGAATGAGACGGGCAGCGTGCCGTCGTTTTGCGCGCGGCAAGCCAGCCACGCTACGCATGAACCTGCGAGCGAAGAAATCAACGGACGCCTGCCCGGCCAGCGGCTGTGCGCGCGCGTCTCGCCTGTGTTGGATGAAGGCGGCAACGTGACGGCTTATGTAATGGTGGTGCGCGACGTGACCGATGTGGTCGCGCGCGAACGCGAACAAGCCCGCGTAGAGCAACTCGCCCGCTTCGGCGAACTCGCTGCCGGACTCGCGCATGAAATCAAAAATCCGCTCGCGGGCATTCAAGGCGCGATGGATATTCTGTTGCAACGTTGCGCCGAACACGCGCCCGAACGCGAAGTCCTCGCCAACGTCAAACACGAAGTCAATCGCATCAACAATACCGTACAAATGCTGCTCGAACGCGCGCGTCCGCGCACGCTCAACTTCCGCCCGACTTCGATCAACGAGACGGCGCAACAGGCCGTCAGTCTGGCGCGCGCGAGTTTGACCGGCGAACACCGCCAACGCATCTGCATCGAATTCATACCTGCCGCGACCGCGCCTGTGTTGCCCGCCGACGCCGCGCAACTCGAAGACGCAATCCTCAATCTCATTCTCAACGCCGTCGAAGCCATCCAAGACAGGGGCGCGATCACCGTCGAGGTCCGCCATCCTGACGACCACCCAAACCATACGATCATCGCCGTCACCGACACGGGACGCGGCATCTCTGACGAAGACCTGCACCGCATTTTCAGCCCGTTCTATACGACCCACACCAACGGCACCGGACTCGGCCTGCCCGCCGTACGCCGCATCGCCCGCGCTCACGGCGGTCGCGTCGAGGTCAATTCGACGGTCGGCAACGGTTCTACCTTCTCGATTCACTTGCCGCACAATTAATTTGGCGCGAATAGGAGGAATAGGAGTTATGGGAGAAATACGCCAAAGCGGATTCGTCCTATCACCTTGGTCACTCCCATAACTCCTATTCCCCCCATCGCGCTTTGACTGTTTAGTTTTCCCAACCATTGCGGGAATTCCCGCAATAAACGCGCGGCACACACCTTGCAATTCCCAACGGCGGAGGCTGCGACAGTTCGCAGGATGTTTTTATGATTCAACTCAAACGCATTTTGTATCCGACGACCGCGTTGCAAGACGGCGATGAGGCCTTGCATTACGCGGTTGCGTTGGCGCGCACTTACGGCGCGGAATTGTTGCTGTGTCATTGCACTGAAGTCGTGCCGCTGGTCGCTGACGCAGGCTGGATCACCGCACGACAAGACACGCGAACTGCCGCGCAACTGCGCGGCTTATTGCCTGCCTGTGACGTGCCTGCGGTCAAGGTCTTGATGGAAGATGGTGATCCTGCGACTGAAATCCCGCGCCTCGCCGCTGAACACAACGCTGATTTGATCGTGATGCGCGCGCGGCGGCGTCCGCGCGCAGCGGCGTTATTGGGTTCGACGGCTGAGGCCGTGTGCCGCACTGCGCCTTGCCCCGTGTTGGTGACGCACGCAGAAGAACGCGACTGGGTTAAGCCACACGATGACGCCATCGCGTTGCATCGCATTCTGGTCGCGCATGATTTTTCGAACGATGCAGAGTTGGCGTTCAACTACGGACTGTTGCTCGCGCAAGAATATCAGGCTGAATTGCACTTGCTGCATGTGCTGCCGTTCGCGCCCGTGCCTGGCATGCATACGTTGCCCGAAAGCCAGGCCAGCGTGATGCATCAGGCCGCGCGCCGTTTGCAATCCGCCGTACCCGCCGAAACTTACCTGTGGTGCGAAGTCAAACACGCCATTCGCAACGGGCAACCTTACCGCGAGATTCTGACTTACGCCGAAGATCAAAAAATTGACTTGATCTGTTTGGGCGTACACGGGGCGGGCTTTGCGATGCGCGCACTGTTCGGCTCGAACGCCGATCGTGTGCTGCGACAAGCACCTTGCCCCGTGTTGATCGCACGTCCGCTGAAACCATTCATCAAAACCGGAGAAACATCATGA
>JANNUY010000741.1:0-2104 GCA_031414155.1 Acidobacteriota bacterium | reverse complement strand
TGCCGACTTCTTCATCCGGCCACACGGCCCAGCCTTCCCACGGCGCCGCCCTCTTTGCGCAAACAGAGCGTATGCGCTTTCGCCCAAGCGTGATTGCGTGCCACTTGAAACAAGTTATAAAGCTTGGCGTAGACTTAGGGCGCTCGACCGTGCCAATTCTGCCGCCTTCGCAAGAGCGCTCAAGGGCGAGTCCTCGCGGACACCACAACACGAACACCGACTTTGTAGACACGATCGCCCGGGTCGTGCCGAGAACGATCGGCAGCGCGGCAGAACCTACCATTGCTGCCCCACGAACCGCCCCGCAGCGCCCGGGACTGTCCCGTTGACGGCCCCCTCGGATTATCAAGTTGCCGCGCATCATAATCGCCATACCAGTCCTGACACCACTCATAGACATTGCCGTGCAAATCGAACAAGCCCCAGGCATTTGCTACGCCGAGGCTGCCGACGGGCACAGTCCCATTACGGTAACCCGCCGCATTGCCATAAGGAAAGAGGCCGTCGTAATTCACGATGTCCGGCGTGATCGTCGCGCCAAAAGCAAAGGGCGTTTGCGAACCGGCGCGCGCCGCATACTCCCACTCGGCTTCGGTCGGCAGCCGATATTCGCGTCCGGTTTTCGCGGAAAGCTTTTGACAGAAGGCGATGGCGTCATCCCACGACACGCGCTCCACCGGCAAGTCATCGCCACTGCGGGCTTCGTTCGGCAAACTAGGCATTACGGCTTTCCATTGCGCCTGCGTGACCTCATAACGCCCAACGTAAAGCGCATTGATGCGCACGCCGCGCCGTAAGATTTCATCACTCTCGTGATTGGCTTCCGAACTCGGCGAACCCATATCGAACGAACCGGCGGGCACTTCGACTAATTCCAATCGCACGCCATTGCCCAACTCTTCGACAAAGCCGCTCACCGATTGCCCAGGCTTTTTCGCCACCGAGCCGCGCGCATCCACTGACGTCGTAGTGAAACTCATCGTCACCAGAGGAACCGCCGAGCCTCCGACTTTGGCATACGCAATCGCGGGCGTCGGCGCAGGTCTCACCGGCGGCGCAGTCGTGGTGTTGGGATTCGATACTATTGCAGCGTTTGCCGCCGCCGCTTCCAACCGTCGCAGCCGCACACGCGCGGTGGCGGCGTATTCACCATTCGGATACTGCTTCAGGTAATCACGAAAGTCCTGGGCGTCGCTGCTGGTTTCAATCGCGCGCCAGAAAGCCTGTTCGCCGCTGTAAACCGGCAGCGGATTGTCGGGCGGTTTCGCTTCGGGCGCTTTGAAATAAAAGTCGCCGCGCAATAATCCTTCGACCCAGGGCGACTGTTTGCGATTGGTCAGCTCTTCGACGCCCAACACTACCTGTTTGAAAAAGTCTTCGATCCTCAGCCCCGGCGTCTTGATGTGTTGCAACAAACTGGTCGTGAACGGACTGTTGGGCCGCCCCTTGCCATCCGCCGCCGTACTGCCCGGCTTGGTGGCATAGACGATTAACGTACCCGACGGCGCGCTCATCCTGACCAGTCCGCGTTGCGCTTGCGAACGGGTCAACGAACGAAACGGATTGTCGCGGCAAGCATCTAGAATCATCAGGTTGACGCCCGTACCGGCTTCTTCCATCTGGGCCAGCACATCGTCAGCCGAGACGGCTTCGAGCCGCACATCGGATTCGCGTTCGATCTGGTAACGCAGCGGAATCAGGTAATTGACGCCGCCCACTTGCACGCCGTGTCCGGCAAAGAAAAACAGCCCGACACTCGCGCCGCGCAAGCGTTCGCCGAAAGTGCGAATCAAGCGGCGCATACCAGTCGCGTCCTGATTCACGTCGGTGATGACTTCAAAGCCGAGTTCGCCCAGCACCGTCGCCAGCCCTTTGGCATCATTGGTCGGATTGTCGAGCGGATTGTCGGCATAAGCGCCATTACCCAGCACGAGGGCTACGCGGCGTTCAGTGCGGGTAGACGGCTTTACGCCCTGACCGCGTAAATTGTCCGCTTGCTGCCAGGCGGATTGCGACTGCGGCCACGTCAGGTCCCATTTCACCCTCAGCCATCTCTTCGCCGTCAGACGAGGAGTCGTCATTGGCTGCGGCGTACACGCGGTTC
>JANNUY010000740.1:0-3660 GCA_031414155.1 Acidobacteriota bacterium | reverse complement strand
GATGGTCGCTGGAATGTCATACGTCTCACGCGAAAGATCAGGGCTGATGATTTCCCAACTGTTGCCGCCGTTCAGCGTCTTCCACAAAACGTTCGTAGCGAAATAAAGCGTCTTGTTATCTACGGGCGAAAAGATCGAAGGCATCGTGCGCAACATTCGATATTTGCCGCTGCGCACGGGTTCGGGCGCGATGTTCTGCGTCTGTCCCGTCTTCCAGTCATAGCGCGTAATGCGCCCGCCATACGTGATGTCAGGATTCAAAGGATCAGGTGTCGCATAACCATATTCGTCTACGCCTACCGTACGCCAATCGCGCCACGTGATCGCGCCGTAATCGCCGCGACTTGCCACGGCGGCTGAACCGCTTTCCTGCTGTCCACTGTAAACCCAATAAGGCCAACGATTGTCGGTGCTGACGTGGTACATCTGCGCCGTCGGCTGGTTGTACCAACTGCTCCACGTGTCGCCGCCATTGACCGTCACCACTGCACCCTGGTCAGCGGCAAAAAGCATCACGTCTGGATGTTCGGGATTGATCCAGATGCGATGGTAATCGTCGCCGCCCGGTGCGCCTTTGAACGTCAGCCACGTCTTGCCGCCATCGGTGGATTTATAAGAAGCCGTGTTCGCTACAAACACGGTCTCAGGGTCTTTCGGATGCGGGCGTATCTCTGCGAAATCCGAACCGCGTCCCCATAGGCGTTGATCGCCCGATAGCTTGCGCCATGATTCGCCTGCGTCGTCGCTGCGATAAAGGCCACCCGTGGCAGCGTTCGCATCCACTGTGGCATAAAGGATGTTTGAATTGCTGCGCGCAATGCCGAAGCCAATACGCCCCAAGCCCTGTTCAAAAGTCGGCAAGCCTTTGGTCAACTGTCGCCACGTGTTGCCGCCATCGGTGGATTTATACAACCCGCTGCCTTCGCCTTGCCACGAGCCGTTTTCCCACGCCCCGTGGCGCGCTTCAAAGAGGTCGGCGTAGATGATTTGTGAATTGTTCGGATCAATCTCGACCTGCATCGCGCCGGTGTTTTCGTCTTTGAAAAGCACTGACTGCCACGTGTTGCCGCCATCAAGCGTGCGGTAAACGCCACGTTCTTTGTTGGGTCCAAAGGGGTGGCCAGCCACAGCGGCGAATGAGCGATTCGGGTCCTTGCGGTCTACGGACAAGCCGCCGATTTGCTGCCCGTCACGCAGCCCCGTGTTGCGCCACGTCTTACCGCCGTCGGTTGATTTATAAACACCGTCACCGACTGACAGGTCAGGGCGGAAGGGCAAGCCTTCGCCACTGCCGACGTAAATCACATTGGGTTGCGATTCGCACAGGGCTACGTCGCCGATGGAACCAGTCGGCTGATCGTCAAAGATCGGCTGCCACGTGCGCCCCGCGTCAGTCGTCTTCCAGACGCCGCCGTTGTTGACGCCGATGAAAAACACATTGGGTTGCGCAGGAATGCCGACCGCACCAACAGTTCGCCCTCCGCGAAAGGGGCCGATGTTGCGCCATTTCATGGACTGAAACGTAGCGGCGTTAGAGGTTTGCGCAGAACTGCCCGTGCCAAACAGGCATGTGGCGATGCAAACCAAGAGGAACAATACGGTACGGGTTTTCATGCCGATCCTCCGAAAGGGTGGTTAATGTTGATTGAATGTCGCGCATTGTGCGCAAAGGCATGCGAGTTGGCAATCGCTTCAACTTATCTGGCTAATCCGTCACTCACCGCCAGCGGCATTCCCACCTGCAACCAAGTCTCGCGCAACGCGATAATAAAGGCTTCGACCATTTCTTCGGTGTGGCGCGGGGTGAGCGTAATGCGCAATCTTTCAGTGCAGACAGGCACCGTAGGGAAATTAATCGGCGGTGTCAGAATGTTGTGTTTGACTAATAACTCGTGGCTAACCTGACGGCATAACGCCGCGTCATTCACCATCACGGGAATAATGTGGCTTTTAGTAGGTAACAACGGAAAACCTTCTGCTTGTAAGCGTTGGCGCAATTTATCCACTAACACAAATAGCTTAATGCGTTCGGTCTGATTCTCTTTTAAGTAACTCACGCTCGCCAGTGCGCCTGCCGTTACCGCCGGAGGCAGCGCTGTCGTAAAAATAAACCCCGGCCCAAAGCTGCGAATATAATCAATAATTTCTGTCGAACCTGATAAATAACCACCAGCCACGCCGTAACCTTTCCCCAAGGTGCCCGCTATGATCGTAGGCCGCGTTTTAACGCCATCGCGTTCGGCAATGCCCGCGCCCGTCATGCCATAAATCCCTACGGCGTGAACTTCGTCCAGAAAAGTCAACGCGTTATATTTCTCAGCCATTGCGCAAATTTCTCTGACCGGGGCAATATCGCCATCCATCGAATAAATTGACTCGAACACGACAATTTTCGGACGTTCGAGCGGCACGCTGGCTAGTTTATTTTCCAGATCAGCAACGTCGCTGTGTTTGAATACGTGCCTCTCGGCTTTTGAGGTGCGAATGCCGTGAATGAGCGAAGCATGGTTGAGTTCATCGCTGAAAAAAATACAACCGGGCAAGCGGTCACCCAGCAAGCGCAAGGCCGTTTCGTTGGCAATATATCCTGTGGCAAATAACAACCCAGCTTCGCGTCCATGCAAATCGGCCACCGCATTTTCGAGCGCGGCGTGGCGTTGCGAAGTGCCGCCCACGTTACGCGAGCCGCCCGCCCCTGCGCCATCGTGCGCGGCGGCCTCGCGCATGGCCTCAATCACCACGGAATGCTGCCCCATCGCCAAGTAATCGTTGCTACACCAGATCGTGACTTCGCGGCGACCGTGATCGTCTTCGATCAACGCGTGTGGGAAACGAGCCGTTTGCCGCCCTAAATCAATAAAGTGGCGATAATTGTTTTTACGCTTTAATCCATCTAGCGCCTCGTTAAAAAAGCTTCGATAATCCATTTTAGAAATTTGCCAACACCTGATAAGCGCGGCGTTCTGCTTCAGCGCGATTGCCCGTTCGCAATAACTCGACTAACTCAAGCGAAAGAAATTCGTTCATCACATCACGGCGCGCGTTGTAACTCACCCCGCGCGCCTTTAACTCATTGCGCAACCACGTAGCCAACTTAAGCAACTCGTCATATTCTTCGCCAATCAATTCGCCGATTTGCCGCTTGACTAATTGCGCCACCGAAGGGCTGCCGCCGCCAGTCGAGATGGTAATCTGCAAATCGCCGCGCGTAACCAACGCAGGAGTTATAAAGTTACAAAGAGGCACTTGATCAACAATGTTGTAAAGCAAATTGCGGGCGCGGGCGGCAAAGGCAACAGCTTCATTTACTACTTGATTATCGGTCGCGCTGATAACCAATGCTATGCCGTTAAGATCGTTCTCTTCATATTCACGGGCAGCATAAACAATATCGCCTCGCTCGCTTAATTCTCTCAGTCTTTCAGTTAAGGTAGGGCTAACCACTGTTACTCGCGCGCCTGCTGACAATAACTGTTCGGTTTTGCCCTCGGCAATCGCGCCGCCACCTACCACCAGCACGGGGCGCGCTTGCAGGTCTAAATAAATCGGATAATAGCGCATCAATTTGTTTTTAAGGTATTGCGAGCAATTATCGGCGCAAATTTCCCTTCAGATAAAAGGCGATAACGTTCGCCACGCCAAACTATCTCGCGGCTCATC
>JANNUY010000739.1:0-7473 GCA_031414155.1 Acidobacteriota bacterium | reverse complement strand
GGCGCGCATCCCATTAACCTCACCTATGACCGCGCGCCCGAAGCCTCAGCCAACGAAGAGTTGCAAAAGCTCTCGCGCTATCTAGAAGTTAATCAAGCCTTCAAGTTTTCGCTCAGTCCCGACGACGTACTCTGTCTGATCGTAGACGCCGCCATCGAAATGGCGCTGGCCGAACGCGGCTTTCTGATGTTGCTTAATCAAAAAGGCGAACTCGAATTCAAAGTCGCGCGCGACCAAGACCGCAACTGGCTGGTCGGCAACGAATTCACCATGAGCCGTTCGGTGGTCGAAGAAGTCTTCAAACAAAATCGCGCCGTCATCGTCAACGAAAGCACGCAAGCCGCCGAACTCGCGCGCCATAGCGTCAGGGCGCTCGACTTGCGCACCATCGCCTGCATTCCGCTGCGCAGCTTTCGCATGAGCGAAAAGATGGGCGCGACCGCCATCTTGCAAAGCGACGTGATCGGCGTGCTTTATGTTGACAGCCATTTTACGCGCCAGCCGCTCACCAATACCTCCGTGCGTTTGCTCGAATCGCTCGCGTTCGAGGCGACCAAAACGCTCGAAAGCATGCGCCTGATGCACGAAGAGCGCGAAAAGAAACAACTCGAAGAAGAACTGCAACTCGCCGCCCAAGTGCAAAGCGCGCTCGCGCCTACGAATTTCAAACAGCCGGCGCACTTTGAAGTCGCCGCCGCCATGCTGCCTTCGCGCGAAGTCGGCGGCGATTTTTATGAATTGATGACGCTCACCGACGGGCGTTGTGTATTCGCGCTCGGCGACGTATCGGGCAAAGGCATTGCCGCCGCCATTCTCGCGGGCATGGCGCAAGGCGCGTTGCAAGCGCAATTCATCGCCAACCTGCCGCTCACCGATGTCATCAGCAACCTCAACAAAACCATTGCGCAACGTTCTGACGCCAATCGTTTTCTCACGCTGTTCTGCGCCACGATTGATGCTGACGGACATCTGACTTACATCAACGCCGGACACAATCCGCCCTTGCTTTTGCGCACCGACGGTACGCTCGAAAAGCTCTCGACCAAATCAGTGGTGCTAGGTGCTTTCGATTTCGCCAAATACGAAGCGAAACAAACGCGGTTGCAAGCGGGCGATGCGCTGGTGATTTACAGCGACGGCGTGACCGAAGCCGCCGACGCGCAAGGCGAGATGTTTGGCGAAGACAAACTGGACGCGCTCGTAACAGCTCACGGCGCGCTTTCGGCGGAAAGCCTTAAAACTAAATTGCTTGACGAAGTCGTCACCTTTACCAAAGGCGAACCGCAAAGCGACGACATCACGATGATTGCCGTGAAGTTCTTGAGCCTCAGCTAACCAAAACGTTTAAGCCAAGATCAAGCCGCGAATTGCAGCGGTACAAATTTTTCCGGCTGATGAAAATCAGGTTGTTCGGTCAACGTCGGTGCATACGCCAGAAATTGGCGTTGGCCTGCGTGGCGACTGATGCGAAATAAATTGGCCCGCCAAGTGTCGTTTGGTTGCGGAGCGCGCCCTAACGCAGCGAAGGGAATTTTCAATACGGCGCGCCAGCGGCGTTTGTCTTCGGCAATATCGGCTACGGTTTGAATGCCGCCGTGCCATTCCCAGTCCACGTCTTCGCGCGGGGTACGAACCGCTACGTCAAGCCATTGCCCGGTCGGCGCGACTTCAAATTCCTTATAACTGATTTCGCTGAGTTCGTGGGGCGATTGAATGAAGACTTCGCATACGTCGCGTTCCCACAGCGCGGTGCGTTCCTGTGTGAGATCGCATTGGTCGTCCACGTCCAACTCGGTATAGCCGCATGTGAAGCCGATCCATAAATCGGTAGGCGTCCAAATCAGGCGTGCCGTCGTGTGTAAAGGTTTAGGGCAAAATTCGCCTTGCCAGGTTCGTGAGAGCGAATGCGGCGTGGCGGCGTGCCAACTGGGTTGGGAATAATCGGTCGTGAGCCCAGGGGGCTGCGCCACAAAGGCGGCAACGATGGGGGGAGTTTTCATACGTACTTCTCTCTTTGATCGGCTTTGATCGGCTAAAGATACTTAACGAACATCAACTCGTTGCGACGTTCGTTATAAACGAGTTCGTCAACCAGTTGATTCGTTAACAGGATGCCAAAACCACCCGCGCGCAAACCTTTTTCATCACGAATCACGACGTGGCGGAAAGGGTCTTCGCTGGGGTTGTTGACAGCGGCGTGTTCGAGTTCGTTGAGTTGAAAGCCGTCACCCGGATCTTTGATGTGATAGATGATGGCGCGTTTCATGCGAATGCAGGACACTTCAACGAACTTGGTCGGGTCGAGTTTGCCACCGTGTTCGATGGCGTTGTTCAACATCTCACGAAAGGCATAAGCCATCGCTTCGCGGATGTTTTCGGGTAAATCGGCTTTGAGTTGAGTAAGCAATTTTTGCAACCACGGGACGGCTGACAAGTCGCATGGTACGCGTAACTGCACCCATTCGGGATGCGCCGAGAGAATTTCGATTTTGAGGGGATGATGTTCTTCGAGCGCGGCATTGACCGAAGCGCGCAGTTCACTGAGCGTGAAAGGCTTGAGCAAAAAATCGTCTATGCGCTTGCGCATCGCGCCCAACACTGCTTCGGGCGTACCGAACGCTGTAATCATAATGCAGGGCAGGTGCGGGAAACGACGGCGGCATTGTTCCAGTAATTCGAGGCCGTCCATTTCGGGCATCTGGTAATCAAGCAAAGCGAGTTCAATGGTTTCAGTTTCGAGCAAGGCCAGCGCGGCTTTTCCCGTCGCCGCCTGAATGACGCGATAGTCCGCTTTGGCCAACGCAGCCTCGACGATTTCGTGAGTGGTGGGGTCGTCATCAACGACAAGAACGGTTCGCATCATCAACTTCACCTGTAAGTCAGTCGCTTGATCTCAAACGCATGCTTGGTCGCACGCGCAACTCATTATGCCCGCGACACCTGTGTTTGGCTAGCAGGGCTGCTTTTCTTGCCTGACTATGGCGGATGGCTTACATTGCACGAGGTTTTCGCTCCCGTAGCTCAGTGGATAGAGCATTTGCCTTCTAAGCAAAGGGTCGCACGTTCGAGCCGTGCCGGGGGCATTCATTTTGCGTTCGCAGTCTTGTTTCCCCTAACCATTTATCTATTCAATTCACGCGAGGGTTGCGATGCGTTACATCATTCACGGAGCCGGAGCGATTGGCAGTCTGATCGGCGGACAACTTGCCGAGAGCGGTGCTGAAGTCGTGCTGATCGGACGGGCCGCGCACGCGGCGGCGATCAATGCCGACGGGCTGTTGCTCAAATCTGCGCAAGGCGACCGGCGCATCACCAACCTTTCTGCCATCACCGAACCCAGCCAACTAAAGCCCCAACCCGACGACGTAATTTTATTAGCCGTAAAGACGGCGCAAACGCATGATGCCGTTCATCAGTTGCGCGAAGTGTTTCCTGAAAACACGCCGTTCATCTGTTTGCAAAACGGCGTGCGCAACGAAGAGATGGCGGCAGAACGCTTTCTGCACGTTTATGGCTCAATGGTAGACCTCAGCGCCTTGATGCTCGCGCCGGGCGTAATTGCGGCCACGCGCGGCAAACTGTTGAGTTTGGGCAGTTATCCGCTGGGGTATGACGAAACGATTGAAACGGTGGCTGAAGCCTTGCGCGCCGCCAGTTATCGCGTGACGGTCAACGAAAACGTGATGGCGGTGAAATGGAGCAAGCTGTTGCTCAATTTGAATAACGCTACGCATGCGATCATTGACACTTACGTGCAGCTTTCCTTCGTCACGCCCGACATTGCGAATTTCATCGCCGACGTGATGGAAGAAGGAATGCACGTACTCGACATCGCAGGCATTACGCTCGAAGACGAAAACAATCCGCTCGACGTGCGCAAGCTCATCGCGGTGATTCGCGCAATGCAATACGACGAAGAAAAGGTTGCGGCTGTGCAACAGATTCCGCGCGAATTGCGCACGTACCCTTCGACCTGGGACGACATACAGCGCAAGCGCGGCGAAACCGAAGCCGGTTATTTCAACGGCGAAATCATCCTGCTGGGCAATAAGCACCACGTGCCTACGCCGTATAACTCAGCCTTGCTCAATATCGTTGACAAGATGGCGGCAGCAGGCGATGCGCCGGGCAAATATACGCTGGCAGAATTGGTCGGCATCGTGAAACAGCAACGCCTTTCGCTTTACGAAGAATAGGTGCGCCCGCGCCCGCGCGGGCAGTCTCGGCTTTTGACGCCATACCCTAAAAAGACGCTTTGCCGAAGCTGGCCTGCGAGGGCGCAGGCGCACCGACGCGCTGGACAAGTTTCGCAAGCGTGTAGTAAAACCCCGCTTACCTTCCTACTGCCTTTGTCACAAAGGATTCCCGCACCATGAAATTCGGCGTGGTTATGTTTCCCGGATCGAATTGCGATCACGACGCCTATCACGTTATCAGCAAGGTCATCGGTCAGCCCGTAGATTTCATCTGGCACAAAGACACTGAGATCAATGGTTATGACGCAGTCATTCTGCCCGGCGGATTTTCTTACGGCGATTACCTGCGCACCGGAGCCATCGCGCGCTTTTCGCCGGTGATGACACCACTCAAACAGTTCGCCGCTGACGGCGGCTTGGTCGTTGGCGTATGCAACGGCTTCCAGATTTTGTGTGAAGCGGGCTTGCTGCCCGGCGCACTGTTGCGCAATCGCGGACTCAAATACATTTGCGAACACGTCAACCTTCGGGTTGAGCAAACCGATACGCCTTACACCGGATGTTACAAGGAAGGCGACGTATTGAGCGTGCCCATCGCGCACGGCGAAGGAAATTACTTTTGCGACGACGCTACGCTCAACGAACTCGAACGCGAAAGCCGCGTCATCTTTCGTTATTGCGAGCCAAACGGCGACATCAGCGACACGGCGAATCCGAACGGTTCGCGCAACAACATCGCGGGCATCTGCAACCGCGAACGCAATGTGCTGGGCATGATGCCCCACCCCGAACGCGCCGCCGAAAGTGCATTGTTAAGCAAAGACGGACGCAGCGTATTTCTCTCGATGGCCGATTACCTGCGCCCCCTGTTGAAACCTGTATTGAACAAAGCTGCCTGACTCAATTGCGGATTGCGGAATGTGGATTGCGGATTCTCGCGAGTTCGCCATCACCAATCTGCAATCTGCAATCTGCAATCCGCAATCCGCAATTACCATGATTACGCCTGAATTAATCGCACAGCATCACATCACGCCGGATGAATACGAACGCATCAAGCAACTGTTGGGACGCGAGCCGTCGTTGACGGAACTCGGCGTCTTTTCGGTGATGTGGTCGGAGCATTGCTCATATAAATCATCGCGCGTACACCTCAAGCGTTTGCCCACCGAAGGCGCGTGTCTCGTGCAAGGCCCCGGCGAAAACGCGGGCATCGTAGACATCGGCGACGGCTGGTGCGCGGCCTTCAAGATCGAATCGCACAATCACCCTTCGTTTATCGAGCCGTATCAGGGCGCGGCTACCGGCGTAGGCGGCATCCTGCGCGATATTTTCACGATGGGCGCGCGTCCCGTTGCGGCGATGAATTCGTTGCGCTTCGGCCCGATACGCGACGCTGATGTGAATGACGAAACTGAAAATACTTCTGCGAAATCCATCGCACGCAATCGCCGCATTATGGCGGGCGTAGTCAAAGGCGTGGGCGATTACGGCAACGCTTTCGGCGTACCGACCATCGGCGGCGAAGTCGTCTTCGCCGATTGTTATTCGCTCAACCCGCTGGTGAATGCTTTTGCTTTGGGCCTCGTGCGGCGCGAACAAATTTTTTATGGCAAGGCCGAAGGCATCGGCAACGCCGTCGTTTATGTCGGAGCCAAGACCGGACGCGATGGCATACACGGCGCGACGATGGCTTCGGCGGAATTCGACGAAGCTGCGCTGGAAAAGCGTCCGACCGTGCAAGTCGGCGATCCCTTCGCCGAAAAACTTTTGCTCGAAGCCTGTCTCGAAGCCATGCGTTCGGGCGCGGTCACAGGCATTCAGGATATGGGTGCGGCGGGCTTGACGTGTTCGACCTGCGAGATGGGCGCGCGCGGCGGCACGGGTGTCGAGTTGGATTTAGACAAAGTTCCGCAACGCGAAACCGGTATGACGGCTTATGAAATGCTCTTGTCAGAATCGCAGGAACGCATGCTCTGTGTGGCGACGCCGGGCCACGAACGCCAGTTGCTCGAAATCTTTGAGCGTTGGGATTTAGACGCCGCCATCGTAGGCCGCGTCACCGGCGATCAACGCATGCGCGTCTTTCACCACGGCGAAGTCGTCGTTGACGTGCCCAACGCCGCGCTCACCGACGAAGCTCCGCTCTATCATCGTCCGATGGCTGAAACGGCGGCAGTAGACGCGACCGACGTGACGCCGCAAGTCGTCGCGGCTTTCAACGCGCGTCCGATCAAGGCTTCACTCAAAGCCGCACAAAATCGTTACGCAGACTTGCTGGCTGAATTGCTCGCGCGTCCCAACCTTGCGTCGAAACAGTGGGTCTATCGGCAATACGATCACATGGTGCGGACGAATACCGTCGTGCTGCCGGGTTCTGACGCCGCCGTGATTCGCGTCAAAGAAACGCGCCGTAGCTTGGCGATGTCGCTCGACGGCAACGGACGTTATAGCGAACTTAATCCGCGCGCGGGCGCTGCGCTCGCTGTCGCCGAATCGGCTCGCAATGTCGTATGCAGCGGCGGTCAACCACTGGCTGTGACCAACTGCCTGAATTTCGCCAACCCCGAACGTCCAGTCGTGATGCGTGCTTTCAGCGAAGTCATTGACGGCATCGCCGAAGCCTGCCGAACTTTTGACGTACCTGTCACAGGCGGCAACGTCAGCCTGTATAACGAAACCGAAGGGCGCGGCATTCAAAACACGCCGGTCATCGGCATGCTCGGCGTCATCGAAGACGCCAAACACATCACGACGCAATGGTTCAAAGACGCAGGCGACGTAGTGTTGTTGTTAGGCCACACGAACAACGACCTCGGTGGCACGGAACTTTGCTACGCGCTTACCGGCAACGCCGCAGGCGCAGTACCGCAACTCGATCTCGCGTTTGAGAAAGCCGTGCAACAGGTTTGCCTGCAAGCCATTCGTGATGGATTGGTCAAGTCGGCGCACGATTGCGCTGACGGCGGATTGGCGGTGGCATTGGCTGAAAGCTGTTTCGCGCATTACGGTGCGACGGCGTTGGGCGCTACGCTCGATCTGACCGAACACCTGCAAACGAGCAGCATCAACAATCTCGCCGACACAGAAGCCCGTAAGCTCGCGTTGCTCTTTGCCGAATCGCCTTCGCGCATCGTGTTGAGTGCGTTGCCTGCAAACGTCGCCGCGATTCAAACGATTGCCGCGCAAGCCAACGTATCGTGCGCAGTGTTAGGCCAAGTCGGCGGCGATTCGTTGCAGCTTTCCTGCGCAACTGAAACGCTGGTCAACGTCGCGG
>JANNUY010000738.1:0-12740 GCA_031414155.1 Acidobacteriota bacterium | reverse complement strand
AGTGCGGAGTAAGAGAAGTGATGACGTCTATTAAAGTTTCATCCTCACTTTGCTTACTCCGCACTCCGCACTCCGCACTCCGCACTTGAATTTATGTGTGGCATTTGCGGCGTCGTCTTTCACGACGCGAACCGACAACCTGACGAACAGAAGCTGACCGCGATGCGCGATGTGATGAGTTATCGCGGGCCAGATGACGCGGGGCTTTATCTTGCGCCCGGCATTGGGCTGGGTTCGCGGCGGCTGGCGATTCAAGACCTTTCGCCACGCGGACACATGCCGATGGCGTCTCATGACGAACGCTATTGGATTGCTTACAACGGCGAGGTTTACAACCACCGCGAGTTTCGCCCTGCGCTCGAAGCGCGCGGCTATCGGTTCCGCTCCAACTCCGACACTGAAACGCTGCTTTACCTTTATATCGAAGAAGGCGCGGCGATGTTGCATCGTTTGAACGGCATGTTCGCACTGGCAATTTGGGATTCGGTCGAACGCAAGCTGTTCATCGCGCGCGACCGCATGGGCGTGAAGCCGCTTTATTTCAGTCAGCAACCTGATGGGCTTTATTTCGGATCGGAGCCTAAAACGCTGTTTGCCGCTGGCGTACCGGCTGAGTTCGACGCTTCGACGTGGGAAGAGTTGTTGTGCTTTCGTTATGTCGCAGGCACGCGCACGCCCTTCGTCAACGTCGAACGACTGCTGCCCGGCCATCATCTGACGTGGCAAAACGGCCAGACCGAAATCAAACGCTGGTGGAATTTAAGCGAACGCACGCACGCCAAGCGTGGTGAGAAAATTGATGACGCCATCGGCTGGTTCCGCGAGACATTCGATAGCGCGGTCAACCTACGCCGCATCAGCGACGTACCCATCGGCGTGCTGTTGAGCGGCGGTTTGGATTCGAGCAGCGTGGCGGCTTCGCTGGCGGTGCAAGCAGGCGCGGGCATCAACACTTTCACCGTCCGTTTCGCCGAAGCCGGTTACGATGAAGGGCCGCTTGCCCAGCAAGTCGCTGACAAGTGGCAACTCAATTATCACGAACTCTTTGTCAAAGAAAACGATCTGTTAGGCCGTATGCAAGCGGCTTCGTGGCTAAACGACGAGCCGCTCGTGCATGGCAATGATTTGTATCTGTGGGCGATTTCGGAATACGCCAAACCCAAAGTCACCGTGCTGCTTTCAGGCGAAGGCGCAGACGAAACGCTGGGCGGTTATGTGCGTTACCAGCCGTTGCAACATCCGGCCTTGCTCGCTGCCGCGCGTCCTTTTTTAAGCCGTATGACTTCGTTGAATGCGCTGCCTGCGCGCTTGCGCAAGTTAGGACGCTTTCTGCAACTCGGACGATTGGATCGTTTCGTGTTGTTCAACAGTTGCGAAATGCTGCCACACGAATTGGATTTGCTTGAGCCACAAGCACGAGGTGATTTCGCCTTTCGCGAAAGCATTCTCAGCGAAGCACAACAGCTTTATCCCGACGACCTCGTACGTCAGGCGATGTATAGCGACCAGCATGCTTTTCTGAGTTCGATTCTGGATCGCAACGACCGGATGACGATGGGCGCTTCGATTGAATGCCGCGTACCGTTTCTCGATTATCGTTTGGTCGAAGGGCTGGCGGCCCTGCCTTCTTCACAATTGCTTTCTTCACAATTGCTTTCGGGGCGCACGAGCAAACATCTGTTGCGCACTGGTCTCGGCGAACGACTGCCCGACGACATTCGCACCGGACGAAAGTGGGGCTTCGGCGTGCCGTGGGCGAAATACTTCCGCACGATTCCCGCCTTGCGCGAATGCGTCGAACAGTTGCCGCACACCGAACCGATTGCTTCGGGGCCGTTCGTGAAAAGTCGGCTGCATACCATCGTGAAAGAATTTTTGGCAGGCGCTCCGCAACACGACGCGCTGATTCGCCAATTGGTAATGGTGTCGGTCTGGCATCAGAGCTATTTCGCCAGAGCCGTGTCCGTAGCCCGACCGTAAGCGAGGGCTACCTCGGCATTGCGCCCCTTCGGTATCATCAAGCGCCTCGTGATGATAGCCCTCGCTAACGGTCGGGCTACGGACACGCTGCGCGATGCACTCAATGAATTCAGACTGGAAGCTCAATCTTTATCATCGGCTGCCACAATTCGCGCGTTCGTGGATGGCGAGCGCACGCGGCTATCAATTGCAGCAGTGGCGTTACGGCAAGCGCACCGATCAGTTAGTTGAAGCCGCCCTCGAACGCGAGCAATGGACAGTCGAACAATGGCAGCATTGGCAGCAGGAACGGCTCGCGCGCGTGTTGCATCGCGCCGCGACGCAAGTGCCGTTTTATCGAGATCAATGGACGATACGACGACGACAAGGTGACGATTCATCGTGGGAAGATTTGAGCAACTGGCCGATTCTCGAAAAAGAAATGCTGCGGCAATACAACGCCGAGTTTGTCGCCGATGATTGCGACAAGCAAAAGATGTTTCACGATCACACGAGCGGCACGACTGGCAAGTCGCTTGATCTTTGGTACTCGAAAGCATCGGTGCAGGAATGGTACGCGCTGTTTGAAGCGCGCTGGCGACGTTGGTATGGCGTGAGCCGTCACGACCGTTGGGCGATTATCGGTGGGCAACTCATCACGCCCGCCACGCAACGGCGTCCGCCCTTTTGGGTTTGGAACGCAGGGATGAATCAGTTGTATTGCTCGTCTTATCATCTCGCACCCGATTTGATTCCTTATTATTTCGACGCGCTGAAAAAGCACGGCGTGCAATATCTGTGGGGCTATACGTCTTCGCTCTTTGCGCTGGCTGAAGTCGCATTGCAAACGGGACGTGACGATTTGCGGTTCAAGGTCGTCATCACCAACGCCGAACCCGTTTTCGATTATCAACGCGAAACCATCGAAGCCGCGTTTCAGTGTCCGTTGCGCGAGACTTACGGCATGTCAGAAACCGTGGCCGCCGCGAGTGAGTGCGAACATCGCCAACTACATTTGTGGCCGGAGGCCGGTTGGCTCGAAGTCGTCAACGGCAACGAACCAGTTGCCACCGGCGAAAGTGGCGATTTGGTTTGCACCGGCTTGGCGAATCTCGACATGCCGCTGATTCGTTATCGCGTAGGCGATCGCGCGGCTTTAGCAGACAACCACGAACGCTGTGGCTGCGGAAGCAGCTTGCCGCTGATGGCAAAACTCGAAGGCCGCGTTGATGACATTTTGTATACGCCGGACGGGCGTCGCATCGGACGGCTTGATCCGGTGTTCAAAGCACAACTGCCCGTGCGGGAAGCGCAAATCATTCAAGATCAGCTTGATCGCGTAACAGTGCGTTACGTGCCGAGCGAAGGATTCGATCAAACGGCAGCGGCTTCGATTATCGAACGAGTACAAGCGCGGATGGGCGCAGTCGAAGTCACGCTCGAAGCCGTCACTGAAATTCCGCGTGGGCCGAGCGGCAAGTTTCGCGCGGTGATCTGCAACTTGCCGCAGGCACAAAAGGACGCTTTGCGCGCGAAAAAATCCAATGGCTAAAGTTGCGCCAAGCGAACTGAAATTGAGAGCTTTGACGGCGAATGATTTATTGGCCGTCACGCACATTCACAGTGCGGCTTTTCCCGCCAGCGCAATGACGGCGTTAGGCGATGAAGCGGTGCGGCGCTATTACCTGTGGCAACTCGAAGGGCCGCATGAAGTAACTGCGTTCGGCGCTTTTCACGGCGTAGAAATGGCGGGCTTTTATTTCGGCGGCGTCTTTCAGGGCGCGCTGTCAGGCTTTCTCGCGCGCGAACGCAGCTATCTGGCGTGGCGCATCATCACGCATCCGTGGCTGGCTTTGAATCCGCTCTTCCGCGACCGGCTGGCAACGGGGGGGCGCGTGCTGCGCAAAAAACTCTGGCCTAAAACAATCGTTCCGGCGGTTACGGCAGCCCAGCCCGCTGAGGTAAAACGCGTGCGGCAATTCGGAATTTTGGCGATTGCGGTTCACCCAGACTTTCAAGGTCTGGGCGTAGGCCAAGCGTTGATGGCGCACGCCGAAAGCGTGGCGCGGATTCAGCAATTCCCGCAAATGCAACTCAGCGTCGCGCCCGACAATCAGCAAGCCGTTCGTTTTTATGAACGCCTCGGCTGGCAGCGCGTCGTCAAACCCAGTCAGGAATGGAAGGGCGATATGATTAAGCCGCTGGCTTGAAAATATGAATACGTTACCCACCGTCACTGTCATCATTCCCTGTCGCAACGAACGCGGCTATCTCGGCGCGTGTCTTGACTCGGTGCTGGCGGGCGATTATCCGCACGAGTTGCTCGAGATCATCGTCGCCGACGGGATGAGCGATGACGGCACGCGCGACGTGTTGCAAACCTATCACGCGCGCAACGCCAAAATTCGTATGGTAGACAATCCGGGCCGCATCGTGCCGACCGGACTCAATCAAGCCATCAAGCTGGCGACCGGCGAATATATCGTGCGACTCGATGCTCATACGGAATACGCGAAAGACTATATCCGTCAGTGCGTCGCCGTGTTGCAGGAAACCGGCGCGGTCAATGCGGGCGGCGCGTGGCGTACGAAAGCATCGGGCTTTTGGCAGGAAGCGATTGCGTTGGGTTTTCATTCGCCCTTTTCGGCAGGTGGCGCGCGTTCACGCGACGTTGATTACGACGGCCCGGCAGACACGGTGATTTATGGCAGTTGGCGGCGGCAGACGTTGCTAGACATAGGTCTTTTCGACGAGGAGTTGGTACGCAATCAGGATGATGAATTGAATTTGCGTCTGACGCGCGCGGGCGGCGTGATCTGGCAATCGGCGCGCATTCGTTCGTGGTATCAACCGCGCCCTTCGCTGTCAGCGTTGTGGAAGCAATACGGGCAGTATGGCTATTGGAAAGTGCGCGTCATTCAAAAACACAAGCTGCCCGCTTCGTGGCGGCACATCGTACCAGGCGCATTCGTCGGCAGTGTGCTGCTGCTGTCAATGCTGGCGCTGTTCAGCCAATGGGCACGCGGGCTGTGGCTGCTGGCAGTCGGCGCTTACGTCATAGCCAATTTATCTGCGACATTATGGACGTGCCGCCGCCCGCGCGACTGGCGTTTTTTGCCCGTGCTGCCATTGGTCTTCGGCGCATATCAAATCGGTTACGGTTACGGATTCCTGCGCGGCGCGCTGGATTTCCTGCTGCTCAAACGCGGCGCGAGCAGCGATTACCAAACTCTTTCGCGCGGCAAGGTGTGAAGCCCTGCCTAAATTTTATTCCCACGACAACGAAAAGGATTTTTACCCAATGAAAGTATTGATTACTGGTGGTGCAGGTTTTATCGGTTCGCATTTGGCTGAACAGTATGTGAAACGCGGCGATGAGGTTCACATCATTGACGACCTCTCGACGGGTTCGATGGAAAACATTGCGCACTTACAGGCGCAACCGAATTTTCATTACCACCTCGATACAGTGATGAACCAACGCCTGACCGACGAACTGGTTGACCTGTGTGACGTAATCTTTCATCTCGCCGCCGCCGTCGGCGTCAAACTGATTGTCGAAAGCCCGGTACGCACCATCGAAACCAACATCGGCGGCACGGAAGTCGTGCTGCAACAGTGCGCCAAAAAACGTAAGCGCGTGCTGGTCGCTTCGACCTCTGAGGTTTACGGCAAGAGCAAACAGATTCCCTTCAGCGAAACCGATGATCTTGTGATGGGCGCGACCAATAAAGGCCGTTGGAGCTATGCCTGCTCGAAAGCGATTGATGAATTTCTGGCGATTGCCTATTGGAAAGAGAAGCAGGTTCCCACAGTGGTTGTGCGGTTGTTCAATACGGTTGGGCCGAAACAGACGGGGCGTTACGGCATGGTGATTCCCAACTTCGTGCAACAGGCGCTGCGCGGCGAAAACATCATGGTTTACGGTGACGGACAGCAATCGCGCTGCTTCACGCACGTGAACGACGTGGTCGGCGCATTGATGAAATTGATCGAACATCCGCAAGCCGTGGGCGAGGTTTACAACGTAGGCAGCGCGCAAGAAGTCACCATCCTGCAACTGGCCGAACGCATAAAAGAACTGGCGGGTTCGACCTCCGCCATCAAGTATCTGAGCTATGATCAGGCGTATGAAGCAGGCTTCGAAGACATGTATCGCCGCGTGCCTAACATCGGCAAGCTGCAACAACTGATTGATTACCAGCCGACTTACCGCCTCGACCAAATCCTGCAAAGCGTCATTGATCATCACCGCGCCAAAAGCCAAGCCACTCACGGCACGACGGCTCCGACCTTTGGCAAATGAAAGTGGCGAATGAAAGCCAACCGCAAGCCGTGGCTATATTTCGGCCAGGAAGACCGAACGGCTTGACCGCTTCAGCAGTCACCCTTAGACTCCGCGCCGTTGGTGAGATGACCCCATAGGCCAGTCCGGTTTTTAAGACTCGTTCTTTAGGTTTAACCGGACTGAAGGCTGCGCTGATCTGAATCAGCGCCCAGCTCACGGACAGTTCGACTCAGTCGGTTTTCCGGTTCGCTAATCGAAAGCGAAGAGTTTCACTGCGGTGCCCCGCGTTGAGCTTGCTGAAAGCACGGCAAGCAATTACACACTTTGCTCCAATCTAATGTTTGCCGCGCTCAGGCCTTTGCGATGAAGCGGCGCGATAACGCCAAGCGTTGTCGTATGCCTTCGTTCGCTTACCAGCCCTAAACTACCCTCAATTCGTTCAGATCGTCACCCCTTCGGCAATGGATAAGCCGAAAGCTTCGTGCTGTTTGCCGTGAGAACACCGAGGCACGCGATCAACCGAAACCGTGATCTAAAGAAGCTGGAGAAGTCATGTCGCGTTTTATTTTGCATCCCCACAGTTCACAAAGTTCGGCGACGACTTACCGTCGCTCGCGGTTAGCCATCTGGATGGGTCGTGAACTTTGGCAAAGCTGCATAGCCTTACTGCTTGTGGCGCTGTGCTTACCCACGGCTACGTTTTATGGACTTGCTTACGCTCAGGCCGGAGCCGTGCAACGCATCCAGCTATCATTCACGCAACCATCACCCACAAGCGTGCGGCTGAATTGGACGATCACCAACCCCGGAGCCATCGCCTCCGTGCGCGTCTTTCGCTCTGACAATCAGGCTTCTTTTGTATTACGCGCTTCGCTCACCAATAAGGGAGAGAGCTTCGTGGACGACTCTCTCGCTGGCGGTCAGAATTATCGCTATTACTTAGACACTACGAACTCATTCAGCATTCGCTCGCTTCCCTCAAACACAGTAGAGGTCAAGATTGTCGGGCCGATCACTACGCCCACGCCGCCGAAAGAAACACCTTCGCCAACCGCAACGCCCACGCCGACCGCGACGCCCACGCCTGCTGATAACGGCAAGCGCTATTACACCAGCCCAGACGGACAAGGAAACACATGTTCATTCGACCAACCCTGCTCGTTGCAATTCGTGCTGAGCGCGAGTTCACCCGTCCAGCCGGGCAGCGTTATTGAATTACGTGGCGGAACCTATCGCACCGGAGCGTCATTGGTTAATACCGAAGTGAACAGTTATCAAGTGACAATCAGCGGAGCCCCCGATCAACCGATTACCGTGCGGCCTTATGCGGCAGAATTCGTCAATATCCAAGGCGGCCTCACTATTGCACCTACCAGCAACGGCGATTTGATTTTTGATGGAAAGATGCAAGGGATGATAGACAACCAAAGCCCCTTCAGCACTCAGGTCAGGCCGATGGGATTCAACGTGCGCGCCAAGCGCGTGCATATCAAAAACTGGGTGGTCGTGCGCAACGGCGTAGGCATCGGCCTCTGGATGCAAGCGGGAGGAGCCAGCGTCTCGAACTGCCTGATCTGGCGCAACGGTTTTGACGGCGACCGTCCGGGACATCCCGACAATCGCGGAAACGGCCCAGGGCTATACCTGCAAAACAGCCTCTCAGATGGGTTAAAACTCATCACCAACGTGATTTCCGCCGATAACGCCTCGGTGGGCGGCAAGACTTATTCAGAAGCTGGCAATGCCGACCTGCTCACGATTCAGGACTCGACCTTTTTCAACAATGGTTCGATTGCGTCAGCGAACCTTAATCGCGGGGCCGAGAATTTTCTGCTCGGAGGCACGATCAATAATCCGGCTCACGGAAACTCTTTCCTGAATAATATCTGTTGGCATCCTTCCAACGTTGATGGCGGCGGGGTGGCGGTGGGTTACGTAAATAAACAAAACTCGCACAACGTCATACGCGGCAATTATATTTTCGCTGGCACCCGTACCCTGAATCTGAGATACCAGAAAAATGCGACCGTCACCGACAATGTCTTAATCAACCACGGCTCATCCACCACCAGCGAATCGGTTATCGGTGTTCAAACGGCAGGCGGCACGACCTTTGAAAACGCAGGCAACACAATCAATCACAATACCTATTGGTCATTCGACCAGCGGCGCAACGGCTCCTGGTATACGGACGAAAATAACGTTGTCGCCCGCCGACTCAAAGCGCCATACATTTACATTGACAGTTGGCAAGCCGTCACGAAATACGACATTGATTCCGTAGAAAAAGACCCTACCGGAACAAGCAAAATCGTGGTTCGTCCCTTTGCCGATATGCCTGAATATGCCTTCGTCACCGCTGTCTCATGGACAGGCAACAACACCGTCCCGGTTGACCTTTCTTCACTCGTCAAGGGCGCAAGCCAGTGGCAAGCCTGGCACGTACAAAACTTCGTCAAGCTAGCCGACAACGCCCCCGGCACTTTCAATACTGTCCCTGACCAAAGCGGAACAGGCCCGCAGGCGCAATTGCGCATGGACGGCCCGCACGGCGCGGCTTTTGCTACGTGGGTGGTCAAACGGAGTTCCGGTTCGACGCCAGTCGTAACGCCCACGCCGGTCAGCACTCCGTCACCGACCCCCACCGCCACACCGACACCTGCCCCAACGCCGACACCCACGCCTGTACCAACTCCTTCGGCAACGCCTACTCCGACGCCAACACCTTTACCCACGCCCACCGGTGAAGACATCGCGTTCGCACTGGATGCGGAAGAGGCGGAATTCATTAGACTGTTGAACGACCATCGGCGGGGGCAAAACTTAAGTCCGCTGGGCGTGAGCGTCAGCCTGTCGAAAGCCAGCGAATGGGCTGCGCGCGATATGGCGAAACGCGGCATGGCATCCACGATTGACAGCCTTGATCGCCTCCCCGCGCAACGCGCACGAGCTTTCGGATTCCCCGGAACACTAGGCCCCATTGACGAAAACGAACTTGCGCATTCCGGCGACACCACTGGTCGCGTAGCTTTCGGACGGCTGCTTTCACCGCTGCGCAATCAGGGCTTGCTCACCATTCCGGCTTGGAAAAACATTGGCGTTGCGCGCTTCCTCAACGCCAGCACAGGCCGCTGGTATTGGAGCATTTTGTTCGGAGCCTATTGGGACAAAACGATTCCGCTGGCTGGCGAAGACGCCGAAGGCCGCCTCTCTGGCAATGACTTTGTACGTACCCGTCCACCCGCTGCGGCACTGGCTGCCGGGCATCGCTTCTCCGGTTATGGTGATGACGAATCAGCTTACTCGCCGATTCATTGCGACCTGGATGCGGGAGGCGTCTCTTGCTGGCACGATCCGCCGCCACAGGAAAATCTCAGGCTGAGTGAGGCTTCTGACACCGCCAATCTTATAGGCGTATGGCGCGTCGCCCTGCAACGCACGGAAGACGGACTGATACGCGCCAACAACGCGCCGTGGGATCGTCCGCCACTGATCATCGAATTTGAAATACGCGCCAACGGTACGTGGCATTCGCGCGGCTATCGCGCCATGCAACTGCCTACGCCCAGCGAATCGGGCAACTGGAAAGCAGAACACGATGCCGAGAAAAACGAAGAGGTCGTCACCTTCACCCGTCAGGGCACGCTGCCCCTCGCCGTCGTGCGGATTCACGCTGCTCCCGACCAACTCACCTTCTTTGCCGTGGACGGCGGCACTAAGATGAAAGGCTTCGTGCGCGGCTGGGTAGCCGATGGCAATCGCAATGACGATCCGCAACTCATCTTTTGGCCCATCGAATGACAGCCCTTAAATGACACGCTGAAAGCAAAAAAAGAAAGGCCGGAAGTTTTATGCTTCCGGCCTTTCTCTTGATTGCGGGGGTAGGATTTGAACCTACGACCTTTGGGTTATGAGTCCGTCAGCCTTCCTATCTTAGCTTATCCTTCTAACGCATTTTCTTGCAAAAACCCCAATAAAAGCCGTTCCCGGCAACCAGTTTTATCTGCCCTTATCTTGGTTACGCAATCGTTTACGTATTCGTAAACGGAAGATCAACCTTTAACGGAGATAACACAATGCCAAGACCGCGAACCGGCAGCGAACCAAAGAAACTATCCAACGGAAAATGGCTTGCCCGCCTTGATTGGACGGATAGGCACGGAAGGCCACATTGCAAAAAGAAGCAAGTCGCCAATAAGACATCTGCATATGCTTTTGTCGCTCAACTGATTCAAGAGCTAAAGCAGCGCGGCGAAACCTACGTTAATGCCGAACGAATGACCTTTGCCCAGCTTGCCGCCAAGTATGAAGCCAAGCGTTTGGTAGCTCCCGTCTGGCGTGATGGCGTCAAGGTTACAGGTCAGAAGGATTGGAAGGGAGCGCGTAGCCGGTTAAAGGTTTTGGTTGGTTACTTCGGCAAGCAACCCATCCGAGACATCACAGCCGGGGCCGTTGAAGACTTTCGCAACGCGCGGTTGCGGGTTGGAACCCACAGGGGAACGGGAGAGCGCAGCATCACAGATGTACATCGCTCGCTAACCTTGCTGCGAACGGTTTTCAATTACGCCATTGGGGAAAAGTGGCTCGCCACAAACCCTGTTACCGAAGCCAAAGGGGTTATTCAAATTGCCCTTGAAAAGAAGCGCACGCGCGTCCTGTCTACCGCCGAACAGCGCGACTTGCTGTCTGCCTGCCAAACACACCGCCGCCAACATCTTTACCCTTTGATCTTGGTTGCCCTTGATTCGGGTTGCCGTCGCCAAGAACTATTTAAGCTGCAATGGCGCGACCTTGATCTTGATGCCGGTACGCTGCGCGTATTGGCAGAAAACGCCAAAGACAACGAAGCCCGCACCATTGACCTTGAACCCGTCACGCTTGCCGAATTGCGCAAACTTCTCACTCAGGCCACGCCAGACGAAAACGCCTTAGTGTTTGGCATTCGAGATAACTGCACCAAAGCCTTTAACACAGCACTGAAGGAAGCAGGCATTAGTGATGCCCTCTTTCACGATTTGCGCGCAACAGCCATCACCTTTTGGTTGCTACGCGGGATGCGAACAGAGTTCGCCATGTTGCGCTCTGGGCATTCAACTCCAAAAATCTTTATGCGTTACGTGCGGATGTCGTCTGAGATTCGAGATAAGCAGCGCGCCGGAATGCACGAATGGGAATTGGCAGGGAGCTTGGCTGACTTGGCAAGCCAAAGCGAGTTTCCGGCTTCATTGGAAATTTACGAAACGGAGCCTGCACGGTGAGGAGGCAGCGAATAGCAATGCGCGAATAGGCGCGACAAGGACGCATAAGGGTTAAAAAAAAAGGTGGCAAATCCGCCACCTAAAATTTAAGCCTTCTGTTTCGTTGTTTTTCAGCGTAATTCAGCGATTGGCTGAAAGAGAGGCAGCATTTTGCTCAATGTTTATAGGAGTTTCGATATTGAGCAAGGAACTTCAGGCTGTTTCAGAATGCGCACCGTAGCCAAACGCGGCTGCAAAACGACTTCAGGCAAGCCCGCAACCTTCGACCAAAAAGACCGGGCTTGCCTGAATTTTCCAACTCAATTGCTTGAGCGGCTGTTTCCCCGTGAAGGGGAAGCATCGCGGGCTTCAGAAAGGAAACCCGAACTGTCATGAGTGTAACGCAAAACAATTTGAAATCGAAAAAGACGCCAAAGGCTACCGCGCAAACGACTGTCATCAAGACGCAAGCGACGCGACCGCCAATCATCGCCGAACGAATTTACAACCGCTCCGAATCTGCGCTGGCCGTGGGATGTTCTTACATCCACATCGTGCGCGCGCAGAGAGATGGGAAGCTGGGTTGTTATCGGCAAGGCCGTCGCGTGCTGCACAGCGGTGCGCATCTGTCGGCTTGGTTGAAACTCAGTGAAATTCCAGCGAAGGGGGTAAAGGCCGATGCCTAGAAATAACGAAGCCCGCGACATTTGCGAGTATCGCGGGCTTCAACGGAACGTTTTTCATCTACAAGATGCCATCAGCGTAATTCACTTATGCGATTGCATCAACTCGAAACTTCCGTTCTCGAAAGGATGCGCCGCAAAATGACAGCCGCAACAAAAACCGCAACTCACGATCTTGACCCGAACACAACACAGACGCCAGAGGCTTTTCAGGGAACCAGGCGTAAACAGTCCGCCCCGCGAAACGGCGCGGCTGGCAAACCTAAGCCAGCGATTGACGCGGCGACAGTTCGGCAAGATGTGACAAAGACACTCAAGTTAAAGCAAGAGACTCCGAACAGTAAGAGCGAGTTGGGCAAAAACGATGATGGATTGCCCGCGCGAAGCTGTAGGCAGTTCTTGTCAGAGCGATTCACTGAGGGAGAGGTTATCGCCTTCGGTTTAGAGCGTGGTGAAATCGGCATGCTGAACGCCTTGCCAAATGCGGGCAAAACGACGCTAGGGCTTAACGCTGCGATTTCGCTTTGCATTGGCAAGGCGTTCGCGTCGGTTGTGGCAGACGGGCAGCCGCGA